>NZ_JAPEIB010000027.1:0-56024 GCF_028823735.1 Algoriphagus sp. NF | reverse complement strand
CTAGAAAAGAAACTATAGCCGAAAATATAACGGCCATAGTTTCAACTGTTAAACGGTTCTTCTTCATTGAATTACAATTACTCTACCCTTGCCTCGGTAAATAGTTCCTAACTCATCGTGAGAATCTAGGCAAATATATTTGTCACCAGAAGGGCAAACAACCTGTTGTTGAGCTTTAGCGGTTTGGGATTTAATTGGAGCGATCAACAACATAGAAGCCCCATACACCATAAATAAAAGAATTAGAGGCTTTTTCATGGTGCTATAGTAACAATAGTTTTTCCTTTTCCTTTTCTTACATTTAACCCCTCAGCATTTGTATAGCAAAGGTATTTGTCTCCGTTAGGACATTCTACTGTAGTAGTAGGACCATCAACTTCGATTGCATTTACATTTTGAGATTGACCCAATAGAGCCAGGGTAGCGACAATACCCAATCCAAGAATTTTGCTTTTCATTTTTTCAAAGATTTAAAATTAAACGATTGATTAAAAAAGCTCTCAGCGCTGAAAACTTGAACTAAAAGTAGCGTCCCCACCATGAGAAAAACAAGAATTTACTAAATATTTTTTACTGATTTATCCAAATTTAGTTAATAATTTCTAAGTAGCACTGGTCTAAAGGAGTCTGCGCTTTCCTTTGATTCCCATATTCTAGGTTTATGGCTGAATTTCAGATCATGTGTCGGCTGCATTAACCTTTGGGGTTTTAGAAACCCCGAATGTTTTTGTCAATTTTTCCTTGTGCGGCTTCTGGAAAAGCAGCAAAGCAGCATACATTTTCTTTTGAATGGAAGAAGGTAGGAAATCGGAAAGGAATTAGTTAAAGTCAGTCTCAGAGGTACATTTTTGACCAAACACCTTGAAATCAAAGGTATAGCAGCTTCGAATAGTGGAGATAAAATCTGGATATCCGATTAATTCCTTTTATTTTGAACAAAACTTGCGTTTATGCGTGTTTTAGACGCTGATAAGCTCAATAGCCTGAAAATGAAAATAGGAATTGTTTGTTACCCTACCTTCGGTGGTAGTGGAGTCGTCGCAACAGAACTTGGCAAAGGGCTGGCGAAAGTCGGTCATGAAGTTCATTTTATCACCTATCGACAACCGACAAGACTGGATTTTTTTAGTGAAAATCTGTTTTATCACGAAGTAGATATCAAAAGCTATCCACTTTTTGAGCATGCGCCATACGAATTGGCATTAGCAAGCAAGATGGTCTCTGTAGTGAAATATGAAAACCTGGATCTCTTGCATGTTCACTATGCCATTCCGCACGCTTCTTCGGCCTACATGGCCAAGATGATCCTCGCCGAGCAGGGAATCCACATTCCGGTGGTGACGACCCTTCACGGTACGGACATTACCCTAGTAGGAAAAGACCCAAGCTATGAGCCGGTGGTCACTTTCAGTATCAATCACAGCGATGGCGTGACGGCAGTTTCCCAGGACCTAAAGGAGGAGACCTACGCTTATTTTGGTGTCAAGCGTGACATTGAGGTGATTCCCAACTTCATCGACCTGGAGCGGTTTAAAAAGCAGAAGAAAGAACATTTTAAACTTGCAATCTGTCCGGATGGTGAGAAGCTACTAGTACACACTTCCAACTTCCGAAAGGTAAAACGCGTTGAGGATGTGATTCGGGTATTCTACGAACTCCGAAAAGAAATCCCCGCCAAACTGCTTCTCGTAGGAGATGGCCCCGAGCGGGACAAAATGGAGCGGCTTTGCCGGGAATTGGGCACCTGTAATGACATCCGTTTCTTGGGCAAACTGGATGCAGTGGAAGAAGTTCTTTCAGTTTCGGACTTATTTATCATGCCTTCTGAAAAGGAAAGCTTTGGATTGGCTGCCCTGGAGGCTATGGCCTGCGAAGTACCTATTTTGACTTCCGACGCGGGAGGTATTCCTGAGCTAAACATTGACGGAAAAACAGGGTTTGTTTGTGCAGTGGGAGATATTCAGGATATGAAGGAGAAGGCTAAAATCATCTTAGATGACCAAAACCTCCAAACTTTCAAAGACAATGCGCTGGCAAGAGCCAAGGAATTTGACATTTCAAACATTCTCCCTCGATATGTAAAATACTATGAAGAAACCATCGAAAAGTCGATGGCGAAATCTCTCTAATTCAAGCAAAAAGAAAAAATCTGACAAAAATCAATAAGGTTTAGAATCATAATTAGTTAATTTTGCAAGCGATGAGACCAACTGTTGCAACCCATAGTCCCATGAAAAAGATAGGAAGACTGGATAGACCGGATAATAACGGTTCTGCCAAAATGTTTGAGAATCCGATCTTGGAACGAATTTCAAGAACCCATATCTCTATCCCCATTACCATGTTCCTTGTTTTTGCAGGGATATCCATTTATTATGGAATAACCACTACGGTGATTTCTTGGCCATTGGCTATCGGACTATTTTTTATTGGATATATCTCCTTCACTTTCGTGGAATACATGATGCATAAGCATTTCTTCCACATGGAGCCGGATACGCCCGTGAAGGACAAATTGCAGTATTCCATTCACGGAGTACATCATGACTACCCCAAAGACAAAGATCGATTGGCCATGCCTCCTTTTGTGAGTGCTGCTTATGCTGCGATTTTCTATTTGGTGTTCAAATTGATCATGGGCAATTTCGCCTTTTATTTCCTGCCCGGATTTTTATTTGGATATGCAAGTTATTTGGGTGTACACTATATCGTACATGCATTCAACCCTCCCAAAAACTTTCTAAAGATCCTTTGGGTCAACCATGCCATCCACCACTACAAGGACCCTGATGTGGCTTTCGGAGTAAGTACCCCACTTTGGGATTACATTCTGGGCACTCTCCCGAAAAAAGATTAGAATTAAGAGGCAATCTTAAAAGATTTCCGTCATTGCGAACGAAGTGAAGCAATCTTTCCTGATTTCAATAAATCAACTTTAAGATCCCTTCTCTCGACCTTTTCGAGATCGCGATGACGGAATTATATTTTTTCCAGACAGAGGTTTTTTTATTTTCACGTATGCAAAAAATATCCATTATCGGTTTGGGTTGGATCGGTTTGCCCTTAGCAAAAATCCTTCAGGAAAAAGGTCATCAGGTTATCGGCAGCACAACCACAGCCGAAAAAGCCAATCTGCTGCTAAAGGAAGGAATCAATGCCATCCAATTTTCACTCGACCCCTATCCCTCAGGTGTGGGCTTTCAGCAGCTATTCCAATCAGAAACTCTAGTGATCAATATCCCACCGAGAAGCCGCTATGATGGCGGAGAAAAATACTTGGAGCAATTAAAGTTTTTGAAAGACTTACTTTCAAGCTCAGCGATCAAAAAGGTGGTCTACGTGAGTTCGACAGGAGTTTATCCGGACGAAAATAATCAATCGGGATACACCGAAAATGATATTCTAAATGCTGAAAACTCCGGGAACCTCAACCTTTGGAAGGCAGAGAAATACCTACAAGAAAACCTCAGTCAAAAGCTGAGCATTATCCGCTTTGGGGGACTGTTGGGTGATGATCGAATCCCGGGGAAATATTTCTCAGGAAAGGAAAACGTAACAGGCCATACTGGGGTCAACTTCATCTACCGACTGGATGCGGCTCGCTTGATTGCCTATGTCATCGAAAAGGAACTCTGGGGAGAAACTTTCAATGGTGTAGCCCCAAAACATCCACTTCGCAAGGAAATCTATGAAAAGAATGCCCGAGAATTGGGGATCGATCCTCCACTTAGCTATGCCCCTGAAAAAGAGAATGATCAGCGAATCATTTCTGGTCAGAAAATCTTGGAAAAAGGCTTTGATTTTCTCTATCCGGGCCCGCTAGATTTTCCGTATTCTTATCCAAATCAGTAATTTCCTACCCTCAAACCAAAACCCAATGAAAAGTAGAATTACCCTTTGGGCTGCCATTATTTTAATTTCCGCTTGTAAGTCCGAACCAAAAAAAATCGATTATACCGATTGGTCGTATTACGGAGGCCCGAAAGATGGAAGCCGGTATTCTGCTTTGACTCAAATCACCCGAGAAAATGTGGATCAGCTTTCCGTAGCCTGGACCTACCAAACTGGCGATGCCACCGAGCGATCTCAGATCCAATGTCAACCTATCGTCAAAAATGGATTTCTTTACGCAACCACGCCCGGCTTGGATGTTTTTGCTTTGGACGCAGCCAGTGGAGAGGAAATTTGGCGTTTTGATCCCTTTGAGATTTTAGGAGGGGAAAACTCCTGGGCCGGAACCAACCGAGGTGTAAGCTATTGGGAAAAAGGAAAAGATAAACGGATCCTCGTTGGGGCAGGAAACTGGCTCATGGCGGTGGACGCACTGACAGGAGCACCTATTCAAAGCTTTGGAGATGGCGGAAAAATAGATCTACGAAAAGGACTGGATGATAAACGAGAGGATTTTTTGATCGTGGCCAATGCACCCGGCGTGGTTTTCGAAGATCTTTTAATCATCGGAATGCGACTATCCGAAGGCCTGGATGCTGCACCGGGACATATTCGGGCTTATCATATCCCTTCTGGGAAAATGGAGTGGATATTTCATACGATTCCTAAGGAAAATGAATTCGGCTTTGACACCTGGGATCCCAGCTATGTTTCCCAAATCGGTGGTGCCAATAATTGGGCAGGAATGGTGGTCGATTACCAGCGGGGAATGGTATTTATACCCACGGGGTCAGCCACTTATGACTTTTGGGGAGGCTACCGTCACGGAGACAATCTCTTCGCCAATTCACTTTTGGCTTTGGATGCCAAAACCGGGGAGCGAATCTGGCATTTTCAAGGAGTTCATCATGATGTTTGGGATCGGGATTTCCCCTCTCCTCCTACCCTTATTCGCGTGAATCATGATGGCAAATGGATCGATGCTGTCGCCCAAACTTCCAAGCAAGGTTTCACTTTTGTCTTCGATAGGGAAAGTGGAGAGCCCCTCTGGCCCATCGAAGAGCGAGCTGTCCCACAGAGCAGTTTACCAGGTGAGAAAAGCAGTTCCACTCAACCATTTCCGACGCTTCCTGAGCCTTTCATGAATTTGGTTTTTGAGGAAAAAGATATCCTAAACCTCAAACCCGAATGGGAGGCTGATATTCGCGATCAGCTTCAAAATGCACTTTATGGAGACATGTGGTACCCTCCAAATGCTGAAAAGCCTCTTGTACTTTTCCCAGGAATGGATGGCGGAGCAGAATGGGGTGGAGCAGCTTTTGATCCCGAGACACAGACATTCTATGTCAATGCCAATCAAATCCCATGGATGATTGAAATGACCCCTAATTCAGATTTTGAAAATGTAGGTAAATCAGTTTACACCAATTACTGTGGCAATTGCCATGGTCTAGAGCGAAAAGGCAACCTCCCGGCTATCCCTGCTCTATTGAATCTAGACGCGAAATACAGTCCTGATTCCCTCACTGCTTTGCTAAAAAAGGGACGAGGTGCCATGCCTGCCTTTGACTATCTCTCCGAAGAGCAGCGGGATGTTTTAGTCGATTATTTGCTGGGCAAAAGTCAGGAAGGAGACAAAAAGGAACTGGAAGCAGAAAATGCGGCCCTCAATCCTCGATACTACATGAATGGCTACAAAAAGCTCGTCACAAAAGATGGGCTCTATGGGTCCAACCCACCTTGGGGAGTTTTGACAGCCATCGATATGCAAACCGGACTGCGCAAATGGCAGATGCCTTTGGGAGAAATTGACTCTTTAAGTGAGCAAGGCTTTGCGCCAACAGGGACAGAAAATTACGGAGGACCAGTAGTCACAGCCGGAGGCTTGCTCTTCATTGCAGCGACAAAAGACGAGAAGATCCGTGCATTTGATAAGGAAACTGGCGAGCTTCTGTGGCAGGCTGAGCTCCCCGCTTCGGGTCATGCTACCCCGGCGATGTATGAGCAAAATGGAAGGCAGTTTTTGGTGATTGCATGCGGTGGAGGAAAGGGCACCAAAAGTGGGGATAGCTATGTGGCTTTTGCCTTGCCGGATTGATCAGAGCTTAGCCTCACCCGAATTTTTATCCAAAGACTTTATCTGAAGTCGGATCAGCTCCAATCGTTGATCCGTCTTCTTTTTTATTTTTTTCAAAATCGTACTGCTTTGATCCAAATTCCGTGAGCGCTGTATCTCTTCCTGCACCAGAATTTCCAAGTCCTCCAATCGCTTTTTTTGAATCCGCTTTTGCTTGGCATACTCGCGAATGAGCAAAAAGTGAAAGGCTGCCAGGACAAAGAAGATCAAAAAGATCAATACAGAAAGAGTCAGATCGGATAGAGGCATTGCGACAAAATCAGAGGAAAAGGCAATTCAGGCTTTTCTTCAAAATTAAATCGAAACACATCGCTTCGAAATACGACAAATCACCTATTTAACCTTGACAACACTACAGCAGGAGTAATAGGCTAATTTCTGTTCCTCGCCCGATTTCAGATTTCACAGATAGACTGGCCTCTATTTCCTCAGCTCTTTTTTGCATATTTCCTAAGCCATTCCCCGCTTTGACCTTTTCCAGATCAAAGCCCTTCCCATTATCGATGACCTGAAATTGAAGCTGATTTTCACCGAGAGAAAAAATTACTAGAATTTGACTTGCATCGGCGTATTTGACAGCATTTTGAACAGCTTCCTGCAAAATTCTTAAGATCTGAATACTATTCGCCGAGCTGATTTTCTTCGAAAGGTCCAGCCCCTCCTCCTGTACAAAATCGAGTTTGACATCTGTTGATTGTTTTCCCTGTTGAATGAAATTTTTGACCCTACCGACCAAATCTTCCAAAGTAACAGCCCCACTATTCATTGCCCAGATAGT
Source organism: Algoriphagus sp. NF (assembly GCF_028823735.1). Classification (NCBI taxonomy): domain Bacteria; kingdom Pseudomonadati; phylum Bacteroidota; class Cytophagia; order Cytophagales; family Cyclobacteriaceae; genus Algoriphagus; species Algoriphagus sp. NF. Next base: position 49,218 of record NZ_JAPEIB010000027.1, on the reverse strand, counting down.
ATCCCGGAGTTCGCGGATCGTCTGCTTCGTGAAATTGGCAATCGACTCATAGCGCGGAGTCAGGGTTTCCTTGATGGGTTCAAAATATTTGAGGTTTTCGATCGACGAAATAATAAAGGTCAATTGCGCCCCAATATTATCATGCAAGTCGCGGGCGATCAAAAGCCTTTGTTCCTGCAGTTTATTTTGAGTCTCGATTTGAGCCAAAGCCTCCTTGAGTTCTACCTCCTGCTCCAATTGTCGGTTTTTCAGCTTTTGCTGCTTGTAAAGAAGGTAGCCCACCAGTCCGAGCACCAAGGCCATAAGAAGCGAACCATAAAGTTGAAAGTTTTTATTGCGGATTTGCAGTTGCTGCTCCGAAATTTGACTGTCCTTGAGGGCTGTTTGATATTTGGTCTCCAGTTCGGCAGTCAGTTCCTTTGCAGCTTTTTCTTCCTTGCTTCGCAGGGTGGATTGATAGAGGTTTACATAATACCTCGAACTGTCGGCATCTCCTAGTGCGGCAAAGCTTGTGATCAACTCCAAATAAGGCCCGAACACATCATCCTCGGCACCTTGGCTCACAAACTTTTCAGCTGCCGATTCTAGGTAGTCTTTCGCCTTTTTGTAGTTCTTTTTTGTGTTTTCGACCACTCCCAAAGCATACTCCATGGTAGCTTCCTCATAGAGTGCATTGACAGCTTTGGCAGCTTCGAGACCTTTTTGAGCAACCTCTTCTAGTCGACTCATGTCTCCTTTTTCTTGAAGAAAAAAGGCATACATCCGATAGGAAACCGCCAAATTGAGAGGATCATCTTCCCGAATTGCCAAGTCAATGGCTTTCTGAAAATATTCCTCAGCCAGTTCAAAATCACCCAGATACTTGTAAGCCGTCCCCAGATTGGCATAGCTCCCAATCAGATTCCTGAAATCCTTTTGAGCCTCTCGCATGACAGCAGCCCGTTCGTAAAACTCTATGGCCTTGGGATAATTGGACATGTTTTGGTAGATCACTCCGATATTATTCAGAATAGTAGCGGCATTGAGCAGCGCCCCTTCCTTCTCGAAAATGGGTAGGGCTTTCAAAAAATAAGTGATCGCAGAATCTGATTCGTACTTCCGCTGAAGGATAAAGCCCAAGGCATTGTAAACTTTTGCCATTCCGAGCGAATCCCGATTTGCCTCTCGAATTTCAAGGGATTTTAGATATACCTCACCTGCCTCCTGAAGCTGACCTTTTTGCAGGTATCCACTGCCCAAATCACTGTAAGATTGTGCCAAGAGCGTCTCATCTCCTGTTTTCTCAGACAGTTCGACCGCCAGTTGACCATAGTAGATCGCTGAATCCAAATTAATAGCGGCATAGGTCCAGCCCAATTCCCCATAGATCGCAGCGAGAGTTTCATCAGTGTTTTCCTGCTGTGCGCTATTCAGCAAACTGTCGACAATCTGTCGAGGAGATTGTCCAAATACGTATGAACTAAGTACTAAAAAAAGGAGAAAGCTAGACCAAACTCGAAGTTTCATATGATTATAATTTTTTATAAGGCCAGATAGCTTGTCCCGAGAATCGGGAGAATCTCTGCTGTAGGCAGGCTCGATTTCATGACAGTAGATTTTTTTAGGAAGGTAATAGACAAATAAAAACCCAAGCAGAGCAATATTTCATAGCAATTAAATAATAAAAAGAGATTTTTTGTAGAAAAAAAAGTATCCTTTTTGGAAAAGAACACAATCTTCTATGGAATTGGACGATTTGCTTGAACCAAACTTATTCTGAATCTTAGGGTTTGATATACAGCATATAAACCCAAAGAATACCATGAATTTCAACATGAATGAGAATCAACGGATGATTGCCGAGATGATCCAGGATTTCGGAGCGAAAGAAATCACCCCTTTTCGCAAAGAATGGGATGATAAGCAGCATTTCCCCTTAGAACTTTTCAAAAAACTTGGAGAATTAGGACTGATGGGCGTATTGGTCCCTACCGAATACGGAGGTTCCGGATTTGGCTATTTTGAATACGTCACAGCCATCGCAGAACTTTCTAAATTAGACCCTTCCGTAGGTCTATCAATGGCCGCCCACAATTCCCTTTGTACCGGACATATCATGATGTTTGGTAATGAGGAGCAAAAGAAAAAGTACCTGCCCAAACTCGCTACCTGCGAATGGTTGGGCGCTTGGGGGTTGACTGAACCAAATACCGGTTCGGATGCCGGAAATATGCGAACTGTCGCCAAAAAAGAAGGAGAATATTACATCATCAATGGAGCGAAAAACTTCATTACCCATGGTGTTTCGGGAGATGTGGCCGTTGTCATTGCCCGAACAGGTGAAGTTGGGGATTCACATGGAATGACTGCTTTTGTGGTCGAAAAAGGCACTCCTGGATTCAAAGGAGGCAGAAAAGAAGACAAACTCGGTATGCGGGCTTCTGAGACTGCAGAGATGATTTTTGAGGATTGTAAGGTTCACGAAAGTCAAATCTTGGGAGAAGTCGGGGAAGGCTTTATTCAATCCATGAAAATTCTGGATGGAGGTAGAATTTCCATTGCAGCATTATCTTTAGGCATAGCTCAGGGAGCGCTTGAGGCTTCTATCCAATACTCCCAAGAAAGACAGCAATTCAATCAGCCGATCAGTAGATTCCAGGGCATTTCTTTTAAACTAGCCGATATGGCTACCCAAGTGGAAGCGGCCAGCTTATTGACTTTTAAAGCCGCAGACTTGAAAAACAAGGGTGAGAAAGTAACGCTTGCCGGAGCTCAGGCCAAATATTATGCTTCTGAGGTGGCTGTATCCGTATCCAATGAGGCGGTTCAGATTTTCGGAGGCTATGGATTTACCAAGGACTATCCTGTGGAGAAATATTACCGAGACTCCAAGCTCTGCACCATTGGTGAGGGAACATCTGAAATTCAGAAGTTGGTGATTTCGAGAGAGGTGTTAAAGAAATGATGCTTTAAGTCCGGTGTCGGATGTCCGATGAACTTAAATTTTCATCTGGATTCTAAACTTCCCTGGGGATTTTCTCGGGGATTTTTTTATTTCAATCAGTCCCTAACTATCCTGATTTATTGTTTTATGTACAATTGGTGAATACAATCACCGATTATGCGTTTTTCTGATTTCTCGGATGAAAGTCCGTCAGTACTTGCCTCAGGTAATCCCGGTCTAAATGAGTGTAAATTTCAGTGGTGGTGATACTTTCATGACCCAACATTTCCTGAACTGCACGTAGGTCAGCGCCACCCTCTATCAAATGTGTAGCAAAGGAATGCCGAAAAGTATGAGGGCTGACATTTTTTTGAATGCCCACCCGCGCTACCGCCTCCTTGATGATCATAAATACCATCACTCTACTCAATTTTTTACCCCGTCGGTTGAGAAAAACATACTCCTCATGACCGCGGGCGATTGTCTGGTGATTACGTACTTCCTTTTGGTATATTTTCAGGTATTTTAGCGCATCCTTTCCAAAGGGAACCAATCGCTCCTTATTGCCCTTTCCCACGATTCGCAAAAAGCCGATATCTTCGAAAATCTGCCCCTTTTTTAAGTTAATCAATTCCGAAACACGCAAACCACTGCTGTAGAGCAACTCCAACATTGCCCGATTACGATGACCTTGGGCCTCTCCTAAAGGAATCCCTTCCAAGATTTGATTAATTTCTTCGAAGCTCAAGGTATCTGGTAATTTTCTCCCCAATCGAGGTGTTTCCAGCAGCTGAGCAGGATCTTTTTTGACCAAATCCTCATAAACCAGAAAGCGATAAAAAGCTTTAATACCCGAGATCATCCGGGCCTGTGTAAATTCGGAAAGCTCAAGCTCCCCTATCGTTCTTACAAAAGCCTGAAGCTCTTTGGAGCTAAGTTCCAAGGGACTCAAGCCCTGAAAATCCAAATCCACAAACTCTGCCAATCGCTGCACATCCCGGCAATAGGCCTCGATGGAATTATCACTTAGCGAGCGCTCGATTTTCAGGTAATGCCGAAACTGCTTGATATAGGAATGCCAGGGTTTGGACATGAATTAAAATTTATGGGAGAAGATCAAAAATGGCGCCATGAATAAATGAAATACACTTCGTGAAATACAATAGAAATAAACCTCGCTTCGCTCGGTGAAATATTTCGAGACTAGACCAAGTATTTCGCTCCGATTTATCGGAGCTTATTTCCATCGTAATTCTAAATTAAACCCTCCACTTAAAACTTTTCTCATCCATCGCCCGCATCGTACAGAGCACTCCGTCGAGATGATCGTATTCATGCTGAATCAATTCTGAAAGAGCACCGTCCACAGTCCAGGATTGCGCTTCCCAGTTTTCATCCAGGTATTCCAGAGTCAAGCTTTGATGCCGCTCTACTTTTACAAATAGATTGGGGAAAGACATGCAATCATCCCAGAGTTCGAATTTCTCATCGCTCAAATTTTTAAGCACTGGATTAATCACCACATAAGGCCGGTCGAGATTGAGGTAAAATAGCCGCTTCATGATCCCCAATTGAGGAGCCGCTATTCCCCTTCCAAATCCATAAACCCGTCGGATATCTTCCATGGCTTCATGGAGCTGCTGTGTCCATTCGGAAACTTGGGGAAGTTCAGATTGAAGTACTGGCTCGCAAGATTGATACAATCTCGGATCACCGAGCTTGAGGATATCATGAATGGTTTTCATAAAGGTAAATCGGTTTAGGTACTTCGAAGATAGCTTAGCGAGCTGCCATTTGAAAAGAATTAGCCTGAATGAAAAAAATCTCATGGGATCAGATTGTTTTGGTTTCATTGGAATCAAAAGAAAACATTAAATCTTTCAATTAAGCCTTTTTTTTGCTGAAAACCTCTTAGTTTTAAGCATGAGTTATTTCAAAAGTTTTTGCCTTTTTTCACTCCTATTTGTCCTGTTCATCACATTTGCATGCAGGGAATCCACAAAGCATAGTGAAAGCATTAAGTTCGAGGCCAGCGGAGAAATCCTCCGCATACCCATCGACAGTCTGACCGCCAATATCAGTACCGGCTTAGTTCGATACGAAGACTATTTGGTCAATGTCAACTGGAATACCAATGCACTGCAGTTTTATGCCTTAAATGCTGAAAAACTCAGCAAAGAAATATTTTACCAATATGAAGGACCACAGGGAGTGGGAAGTATTTTTGGAATATATATCCACAGCCTTGACAGCATTTTTCTATTTACACAAATGGTCCCTGTCATTACCCTAACCGATACCACTGGAATCATCAAAAACCGAATCCAATACAACAAACCAGAAGGCCACACGAATGCCTTTGTGCACAATGCCTATTTTGGGAGTGCTCCCAATTTGCAAAATGGAAAAATGCTTGTTAAAACACTTGCAGAGGGGAATTACAGACAAATGACAGAAGAGCGTCTCCATAAATCCTTACTTGCTTATGGAATTAATCTTGAGAATGGATCCTTTCAATCTACAGAACTAACCTACCCTGAAGGCTATTTAAATTCAGGATTAAAATTTTTCGAGCCAAGCCTCGTTTTTCAGCCAGAATACACCGTTTACTCTCTCTTTGGCGACCATAGACTTTACAAACAAATTCGCTTTGGGGAATTAGAAATTTTTGACGGTAAAAGCCAATACTTGGATGAAACACTCCCCTATTTTCCGGTAGATGGGGAGCGCTTTGACACCCAAAAATACCTGACCGCTTCCTCCCGCTATGAGACCCTAGTTTACGATGAATATCGGGAAGTATATTATCGCTTTGCCTACCCCACTTTGGCCATTGAAAAAGAAGAAGAGTTACTCGCTTTGCGGGAAAATCCAGGACCTTTTGTGATTCAGGTATTTAATGAAGATCTCACCTTGATCACCGAAAGCTATTTTGAAGGCGGAATTTATTTCCCCAACAATCATTTTATCACCGAAAAAGGCCTTTATATCTCTGCAAACAACCCTGAAAACCCCGAGGCAGAGGAGGATGCATTTCGGTTTGAGTTGATTAAATTGGTTGATTGAGCATTAAATGCCTGATTCCCGAGAAGCTCTAATGGATAAAAGTTGGATTTGCTTTTTCCTAGGTTGATATCGATAAACTACCACGGTGTATTTATTTAAAGGGCCTCTATAAAGATTTTTTTGTGAGGAACTTTTGGGTAGTAATTCAGGATGCACTTTAATCATTTCAAAAAATCTAGATGCATCATTTAGAAATCGTTTCTTTTCCTTGTCTGAAAAATGGATTTCCAAATAATTGAGAATCCTTTCAAAACCCTTGATGGCTTGAGGGGTCCATAAAATTTCTAAGTCCATTTTTGATACTTGCTCATTACATCTTTATGTTTGGTTAGGTCGCCTCCTTCGGCTTGATTCATTCCAATTTCAATTTCCTCCCGTTCTTCATTCGATAGATTCTCCCACCAATCCTGTCCAGAATTCTCTTTTAAAGCAATCAATTCTTTCAAAATCCTGACATCTTCAAGGCCTGCAAGCCATTCGATCAATTTTATTTTTTCCAATGCGATATCCATAGTCAAAATTATATTAATCTAAATTAGCTATTCTGGATCACAGATTCAAGCATCTCTTTTTCCAATCAATTTAACCAAGAAATTTTCGGCTCAATTCCAATCAACTTGGTGTTGATACGGCTCATCATACGTAATAAATGAGCCGTATTTCTAAACTTTTTGAGCCGAATCAAATCTGTTTCCATACTATGTCACCCGACGAAGGAGGGTGTGTTTTATTGTATTTCCACAGTGTTTCAGCCTCCGAACGATGCCCTATTTCTATTGTACTTCCATCGTATTTCCCCAGTATTTTCCCGTACTTTTGCCCCATGAATTACCTTTCAGTTGAGAATCTCAGCAAAGCCTTTGGCGAGCGTAAGCTTTTTTCCAATATATCATTCGGTATCTCCCAGGGACAAAAAATAGCTCTAGTCGGCATCAACGGAGCTGGCAAATCCACCCTGATGAAAATCATCATGGGATTGGAAATCCCGGATACCGGACAAGTGGCGCTCAACAATGCCGTCAAAATCGCCTATGTGCATCAAAACCCTGTTTTCGATTCGAATCTGAGCATTTATCAAACGATTTTTGATCAAAGCAATTCGGAAGTACTTCGGGTTATCGAAGAGTATCACAAAGCCATGTTGGACTCAGAGCGCGGGATAGACAATTCCGATAAAATGGCTAAGCTTTTTGAGCAGATGGATGCGCTGCAGGCTTGGGATTTTGAATATCAAGTGAAAGAAGTTTTGGGCAAACTCGGCCTTCACGACACGGATTTGCCCGTGGGAAACCTCTCAGGAGGTCAGCGAAAGCGGGTAGCTTTGGCGAAAGCCATTCTCGAAAAACCGGATTTGCTACTGCTCGACGAACCCACCAACCATCTGGACCTGGAAACCATAGAATGGCTTGAAGATTACCTAGCCAAAGCCAATCTAGCCATCTTTATGGTAACTCACGACCGCTATTTTTTGGAAAAAGTCACCAATGAAATCCTCGAACTCGATCAGGGCAAAATCCATCGATACCAAGGCAATTATGGTTACTTTCTGGACAAGAAAGCGGAGCGAATGCAGATCGAGGACATCGAGATCGAAAAAGCCAAAAGTTTATACAAAAAGGAACTGGACTGGATCCGCCGACAACCCAAAGCACGTGGAACCAAATCCAAGTATCGTGTGGATGCTTTCGAAGAGACGAAGGAAAAGGCATTTACCAAGCGGGAAGAGCGGGATATTGAGTTGTCCGTATCTACGCAACGCTTGGGTAATAAAATCCTTGAAATCGATAAAATCAGCAAGTCTTATGGAGAGAAGAAACTGATTGAAGATTTCTCTTACATCTTCAAGAAAAAGGACCGTATTGGGATAGTAGGCCCCAATGGAGCCGGAAAGACGACATTTCTGCAGATGATTACAGGGCTTATCGAACCCGATCAGGGGAAAGTTACTCAAGGGCAAACCACCTTATTTGGCTACTACAGACAGGAAGAGGACCGATTTGATGAGGAAAAACGACTCATTGACGTGGTGAAGGAAGTGGCCGAAGTAGTCACGCTTAACAAAGGACAAACTATCACCGTCGGACAGTTTCTAAATCAATTCGGCTTTCCTCCCAAACAGCAGTTTACACCCATCGGGAAAATGAGCGGAGGGGAACGTCGAAGACTGCAATTGCTGATGATTCTGATCAAGAATCCCAACTTCCTGATACTGGATGAGCCTACCAATGATTTGGATCTGATGACCTTGAATATTCTGGAGGAGTTTTTGGATACTTTTCCGGGCTGCCTGATCATCGTTTCGCATGATCGATACTTTATGGACAGATTGGTGGAGCACCTCTTTGTGTTTGAGGGAGAAGGGGTGATTCGAGATTTTCCGGGGAATTATACGGATTATAGAGAGTATCTAGAATCAAGTAGCAAAACGCTAGAAGCGAGAGATAAGAGACAAGAGACAAGGGAAGAAAATAAAGTTGAGGAGACTGAGAAGTCTGTATCAAAAATCAAGGCGAGCTTTAAGCAAAAGCAGGAGTTCAAAAAGACGAATGAGCAGATTGCAAAGCTAGAGGGCGAGAAGGAAATAATCACCACGCAAATCGCAGCTGGAATTGAGGAGCATGAGGAACTTTTGAAGCTTTCGAATCGGATTGCTGAAATTGACTCCCAACTGGAAGAATTGGAAATGACTTGGTTGGAATTGAGTGAATTGGAGGGGATTGAAGACTAAAGTCTTGAAATATGGTGGATATACTTCTCGATAAATCGGGACGGAACAAGACTCCCTTCGGTCGCCGAAATATTAGAAAACTCTATTTCTCTCGCTTTAAAAGCCTATTTCTTCGAGCATAGCGAGATATATTTCAATTGTATTTCCACCATATTTCTAAATCCTGCCCTTCAAAAAATCCTGCCTCAATTCTTCCGGAAACTTCTCAATGGCATAGCGTAAGGCTGTTCGAGGCAGGGATTGGTAGTGCTTTTTCAAAAATCCCATTTCCACATCAAAATCCTGGTTTCCAATTTCCCGAAGCATCCAACCCACAGCTTTGTGCATCAGGTCATGGGGATGATTTTTAAGCTGCTCCGCCAAAGCCAAAGCATCCTTGAAATCACCTCGCTTGATCCAATGATAAGAACTAATCATCGCCACTCGCTGCCTCCAGAGTTGATCTGAGTTTGCTAAATCATAAAACAGATTTTTTTCTCTTTTGAGATAGTATGCTCCCAAAATATGATGGCAACTTGTATCTACTAGATCCCAGTTGTTCACATAGTCCAAATGAGCCAAATAAAAGTCAACCAGCTCCTTTTTTCCAGGTTCTGTTTTAGTCTTTTCATAGCGATACACCAATGCCAAAAGCCCGGTCAGTCTCATTTCGTGATAAGGGTTCTGGACCAATTCGGATAACTCTTTCAGACTAATTTCTTTGAAAAACTGCTTGGCTATCTTTCGCTGATCAGGCACCTTCACACCCAAAAACAAATCACCTTCTCCATATCCTCCCGGAAAGGCCTTGAAAAACTTGGGAAAAAATGCGGCTTTCTCGGGAATTGACTTTTCTCGCAGGGCAAGTTCAATCTGTTCGGTCAACTGACTCATGCCTCAATTTATCAGATTTTTCCAAAAAGAAACAATAGCAACATAAAGGCCTCTTATTCGGATCATTATGTATATTTGAGCTATGCCCTTTCGATATTTTTACTCTATTGTTTTAGGATTGGCCTTTTTTAACAGCTCTGCTTTCGGTTTTCAGAAGCAGGAAAATCCCCCGACCGCTGAGCAGGCTGAAAACTGGACCCGAATAATCAAAGAAAAGGATACTCCTGACAGCGTAAAAACCCAGCTCTATCTTCAATTGATCAATTTCTATGAAAGCTCAGAGGAGTATGAGAATATGGCAAGGCAAGCCATTGATTTCTTTCACTATCCTACCTTTTTGGATAGTTCGAATTGGGTCAAAAAATCTTTCCTCGAGAAAGCGCTCTCCTATCGGAATCAAATCGAGGACTCGCTTTTGCTCGGAAATCTCGAGCTAAAAATTGCGGGTGCCTGGTTCAATCTACAGGAATTTGACTCAGCTATTTCTCATTATACCCGGGCTTTGGAGCATTTGGACGAAAATGATTCACTTTACATCGCAGACACCTATTTTTTCAGAGGTCAAGCGGAGGATTATCAAGGCAATATGCTTGAAGCCATGCAAGACTATCAGATTGCAAGAGACATTTATGAATCCCAAGGTGATGAAGATTTTGCCAATTACACCAAAGGTGGTATGGCTATCCTTTTCAGTAAATATGGCATCTACGATCCTGCACAGGGTATCAGAGAGGAATTGGTGGAGTTTTATAAAACCCGAGAAATTGAAGGTGACCTAGGGGTACAGCTCTATAATATGGCTGAGACCTATCGAAAAATGGGGGAAGAAACTCTTCAGCTTCAAAAACTCAAAGAACTGGAGGCTCTCATTCCATTTGAGCCGGAGGATTTTTACTTGGAAGCCATGACCTATTTTTCGCTTTCTAGGCATTATGGGGAGAAAAATGAACTTGAATCTCAAAGGAAATACTTCCAAAAAGGTGAAGAAGTAAAAGACAAAGTACCCCAAAACTGGAATGAAAATGGAGCCTACCTGATCACCAAAGGCCTTCTTGAAATAAAGTCGGGAAACCTCGTTCAAGGCAAAGCAATTGCTCAGCAGCTTCTCGATCTATCAGCTAGCAAGGAAAACATGGATCACCGAATAGGAGCTTTGGAGCTTTTGGAAGAAGCTTATGAAAAATCAGGCCAAACTGATGAGGCGCTCAATGCTCTCCGTCAGCTTACGAGTTATAAGGACTCCATTTTTGAAGCGAATCAGGCAACATCCTTTGCTTACTACCAGACACTCTACGAGACAGAGAAAAAGGAAAGAGAAATCCTTCGGAAAAATCTTGAACTTGAAGACTTACAAACTGAAACCAGATTTCGCATTCAAGTATTCCTGGGAGTTATTCTTGTTCTAATCGTTGGGGGTATTATCTTTTTCCTATCATTGAATCTGAAAAACACCCGAAAGGCAAAGAAGCTTCAGGAGGAATTTTCGCAGGAACTACTTAAAATTCAAGAAGAGGAACGAAAGCGAATTTCAAAGGACTTACACGACGGCTTAGGTCAAAGCCTCTTACTCATCAAAAACAAAGTTGCCCTCAATCAGCCGGAAAATGCAGGCGAAATGCTCGATACCGCAATCAGCGAATTGCGATCCATCGCCAGGTCACTCCATCCCATGCAACTGGAAAAACTGGGATTAGCTCAGGCATTGATTCATCTTTTGGATCAAATAGATTCGGAAACAGATATTTTCGTTTCGCATGAAATAGAACCCTTGCCCCAAACATTAGACAAAAATGTGGAGTTGCAGCTATATCGAATCGCACAAGAAAGCATCAACAATATCCTGAAGCATTCGGAGGCCAAAGCCATGCGCGTGCTTCTTGAACAACGAGAAAATCATATCGAGTTGAGCATTGAGGATAATGGAAAAGGATTTGATTTTTCGGAGAAATACCAAGACTTTCATAGTCTAGGCCTCAAAACTCTCAAAGAACGTACAGGATCTATCAAAGGCACCATGAAGGTAAACAGTGAGAAGGGAAAGGGAACCAAACTAAGTTTTTTTATCTATGGATAATCAGCGTCATCAGGTAATCATTGCAGACGATCATCCGATACTTCTGAAGGGACTTCATGAATTTTTGGCAGATCTTGGACTTGAAGTGATTGGAGCCTTCCATAATGGTAAGGATGCATTAGATGCCATCGTAGACAGTCAGCCTCCGCTTGCTATTCTCGACTTGGAAATGCCCGAAATGACCGGTCTGGAAGTAGCAGCGGATTGCAAAAAATTAGGCTTAAAAACCCGAGTAATTCTACTGACCCTTCACAAAGAATTGAAATTTTATCAGCAAGCGAAGGAACTCAACATCAGCGGATATATCCTTAAGGAATTTGCTCTCAATGACCTTCGAAAAGCCATTGACACCGTTCTATCTGGACAGGAGTTTTTCAGTGAAAAACTATTTGAAGGTCTGAAAAAGGAAGATTGTCTCTCTGACCATTCTTTGACCCCTTCTGAACTCAAAATTCTCCGCTTGATCGCAGATGGTCATTCGACCAAAGAAATTGCCGAGCAGCTTTTTATTTCTGAGCGAACGGTTGACAAGCATCGTTCAAATATTATTTCCAAGCTTAATCTGGAGAAAAAGCACAACTCCTTATTGATCTGGGCACAAAACAACAAGGATAACCTGTACTAAGCATAGCGCTTATATTTTATTTTTTAAAACAGTTTTCTGACTCTCAAAAGCAGTTTCTACGCTGTAAGACTGAAAAATAGGTATTTCTACGTATTGTTAGATGTACGGTGATTTCATAAGTTTGAATATCATTAATCATTTTTAAGCTATGAAAATTTCAAGTCAACTTGGAAATTTTAAGATAATTCAAACTATCAAGGATAGAGACGAATTATTGATTTTGGGTAGTTGGGCGGACTTGGTCAAACTCTTTGATAGCAAACGAACCTTTCGAGTTAATGAGAATCAAAACTTGTTTGGTATATATGTTTGCAAGCAAGAGTGTGCTGAGTTTTTGACTAGGATTTTACAAGACATTGATTACCACGAATGGGAAGATTTTCAATTGGAAAAATCTTCCCTCTCTCGTCGGTATCTCGCGTAAGGGTGATCACTTTTTAAGCAACGAATAATTCTAAGGCTGTGTGGATCAACGTATCCACGGTTTTTGCAGCGTTTTTATCAAATTCATTTTTGGGACGATTCGCTACGATAGCATTCAGGCTTAGCATCTCATGTCCAAGAAGTCTTCCCATGGCATAATAGCCCGCCGTTTCCATTTCAAAATTGGTTAAGCGCTTACCCTTTGATTCGATAGATGACAAGCTTGAAATCATATCTTCAAATCGAGGTTTTAATCGAACTTCCCTTCCCTGGGGAGCATAAAATCCGGGACAAGTCAGCGTGACACCTCTAAAAAATCGTTTATCGAGCTTACCAAGCAAATCTGATGAAGCCGATGCCTGATAAGGCAAAAAACCAAGCCCCAACTCCTGTCTAATCAGCTCTGCTATGGATTGATCATCAGCTAAAGATGGGTAAAACTGCATCAGGGTATCCATTCCTATCCCTATTTCAGAGGCTAGAAGACTTCCTACCGGGATATCCGCCTGCATACTACCTGATGTTCCTAAACGGACGATTTTCAAAGCAGTCTTTTCATCCTTGACTATTCGATTATCAAGGTCTACATTGACTAAAGCATCCAATTCTGTCATGAGAATTTCGATATTATCTGTACCCATTCCTGTACTCATGACTGTCACCCGCTGCCCCCGGAGATAACCCGTATGCGTCACAAATTCGCGCTTTTGCTTTTTGATTTCTATCCGGTCAAAATACTGGGAAACCTGAGCAACCCGATCCGGATCGCCCACTGTAAAAACAAGTGAAGCCAGGTCTTCTGGCTTCAAATGCAAATGATAAATACTTCCATCCGGATTGATAATCAACTCAGATGCAGGAATCCTGTGTTTCTCCATGTAGTTTTAAGATCTGATCCTTATTTGGCTTTCGGTGAAGTCCTTTGTAAGGATTGTAACCGTTGGTATTTTTTTGATAGTATCCTGTACCATCATAGGGACGCTTCTCGGGATGCTCTTTGCACTCAGGAGAGCAAGCACCTTCCAATTCCCATCCGCATGATTCACAGATAGGCACATGGATATTGCAGACCGAGTTGGCACAATTGACCATGCGGTCGGAGGGAGTACCACAGACATGACACTTGGATACGATGGTCGGATTCACTTTGTTGACATCTACAGCGATCCGATTGTCAAAGACATAGCATTTACCTTCGAAATCCTCTCCGCCAGCTTCCATTCCGTATTTGATAATGCCACCATGAAGCTGGTAGACATCTTCAAAACCCTGCTCCAAAAGAAATGCGGATGCCTTTTCACACTTGATTCCTCCAGTGCAATAGGTCAGGACTTTCTTGTTTTTCAAATGCTCCAGTTCCTTCACTTTTTCTGGGAAATCCCTGAAATTGTCAATATCCAAAGTGAGTGCATTTTTGAAGTGCCCTAACTCATGCTCGTAGTTTGAGCGGACATCCAAAATGACCACGTCTTCCTGATCTTTGAGCTTTTTAAACTCTTCCGGCTCCAAATGCTTACCGGTTCGGACATTGGGATCCAAATGTCGAAGGGAAGAGTGCACAATCTCCGGCTTATACCTTACGTGGATTTTGGCAAAAGCATGCTTATCATGATTATCTATCTTGAACTCAGTCTTGGCAAATCGAGGATCGGCATGGACATAAGCCATGTACTTTTCACAATCCTCTTTCAGCCCGGAGACCGTTCCGTTCAATCCCTCATCTGAAATGATGATTCGACCCCGGATGTTGTTTTCCACGCAAAATAGGTGGTGCTGCTCCCTGTACTCTTCGGGGTTTTCGATTTTTGCATAGCAATAGTACAGGAGAATTTGGTATTCGTTGTTTTGTTCCATAACTGAAGCCCTGTTTCGGCAGGGTGTTTGGTTTTTGTTTGATGTCCGATGCCGGATGTCCAATCATTCACTTCATTGTTCAGTATTCGACATTCAGCATTCGATTTTTATTTCCTCTTAAATTTCCTCGACAAGGGAAATGGCCTAGGTCCTTTCTTACTTAATTTTTGCTGCTGGATTTCCAAAGACCGTCTCATTGGCTCCTACTGAGCTAATTACAACCGAACCGGCTCCAATTCGGGCATTTTTTCCAATTGTCACACCTGATACAATGGTTGCGCCAGAACCGATAAAGGCACCTTCTTCGATCGTTACCTCCGAATTGATAATGCTTCCTGCACCTACTTGTACGTAGTCACCCATCTTCACATGATGATCTATGATCGCTCCGGTTTGCAAAATACAATGCTGGCCGATTTCAGTACCAGTTCCTAAAGTAACGCGAGCATTGATGAAATTACCATGGCCAATCGCGGCATCACTGGAAATAAATGCTGTGCTATGAATCGCATTGACCGGCTGTACCTTGCGTCGCTCATTCAAAAGCTCCACAATAAACTTCCGGTACTTGGCATCGTCGACCGCGACAAAAGCCTCGGTTTTCTTTCCAATCAGTTTCAGAAACCCATCATCTTCCGGATGTCCCAAGACAGGAACGGTATTGATTTCAGAGCCATGCAACTTTTCATCCTCCTCGAGAAAGCCATAGACCACCGCTTCATTGCTATTGAAAATCTCCAAAGCTGGCTGAGCTATCCCTTTTGCTCCAAATATGATGATTGGTTTATCCATTTTTCTTGATTTTGGATTGCAAAAGTACAGCAATTCATCACGACCGCCAAAAAATCAGCCCTTTGTCGACTTGATCAAACTTTGGGCGATTTTGCATTGGAGGCATTTCTTAGGCGAACAATAGGTCCGGAAAAGTCCTATCATCCCTTGGGAATCGAAGGCATTACTCGCTTTCCAGTCAGCTGACTCAAACTTTCGAATGATAAAATTCCGCTCAGCAGGTATCTCTTGAAGGAGATCAAAACATCGCTCTTGCCAGTCTGGATTTTGGAAATAGCGACCATAAGCAAACCACAGCGGCATCACAAAATTGATCGTAAGCAGCTGCAAAACTGTGCCTGAGATGCCTCTAGAGGCCATTTTTTCGGAAGACTTCCCAAAGGTGTAATGATATAACCAATAGTCTGAAGTCTGGACTTGCAGTAGTTTTTTGAAGGAAGCAAAGTCACGGGAATCTTCCATCACAGCCTGAAGTAAATTGGGAGCTTTGGCTAAGATTGCTGCGAGTTGGGCGATTCGGAGAGTAGGGAAATTACTGGGCCGCACCCCCATGAAGTTCCAGTGCTGCCGGAGCAGCTGACCTTCCCAACCGAACTTTTTCTGATAAAAATCATACTCCCGAATCAGGTGCTGCACGTAGGGTTCTTCCGTTTTTTCAGGCAATAGTCCCGCCAAACCAAAAAGCATGGCTTCCACTGCTGACAATTGGTTTCTGTGCTTTTGAAGTGTCTTATAGGGTAATAAGCCCGCCAATTGCGACATGGGCTCTGCGTTGGTTTTGAATCCAAAGCATTGAAACAACCAACGATAGGCTGTCTCTTCCCAGTCTCCTTTGGTTTGATCCAGAATTTGTAAAATCTGTTCTGATTTTTGATGCAAGCGTTCTACCAGAGCCTTTTCCAAAGCTGAAAATCGGATGATTTCGGGCACTTGGGATAAAGCATGTCCGCATGGCAAATCCTGATCATAATGCAGCAACTGCTCGTAATTCCGCCAGATTTCCAGAAAGATCCTTCCGTCGAGTTCCAAGGTTGGTATCGATGTGCCGTCTTTTCGTAGTGCAGGCTTATCATCTTTCCAGACCACATGGAGGATAACCGAATTGTAGGCTGAATCTCCATCATGTGCATGCTGCTTCCACTCTGAAGCCAATCGATGGACCTCCACGTGCCCATGGAATGTCACACCGTCTAATACTACCGTGGCATCTTTAAAATCCGGCCCTTCTCCTAGATTGTGAATTCCTACGTTCAGAATTTGGACCGATTGTCCATCTGTGGTTTGGAGGCCTTTCCGGTCAAAGTATTGATACTTCCAGACGAGTTGTAAAAAATCTTCTTTAAAATTCATAAGCCTGAGGGCTAAAAGCTTTTGAAAATAAATATTTCAAACTAAAGACGCAAATATTCCTTTTAGAAAGTGCTTATGCTGCTGTGAGTGTCCGCACTCACAGCTAGTCAAAATGATCAAGATAAGACCACAAAGCATCTATTTCAGCCTTTTAAAAAACGTGAGTAATGACACTCACGTTGGCAAGGAATTTTTGGGACCGGCAAATTTATAGGTACTGCTCTAACAAACTCTTCATTTCTACATGAAGCTTTTTTGCTTCCCTTCGTGCTGCTTGCGCAAAGTCCTTTTCAACGGAAGCGTAGATAATTCCCCGACTGGAATTGACCAAAAGTCCACAGGAGGAATTCATTCCGTATTTGGCAACTTCAGAAAGACTTCCACCTTGAGCACCTACGCCCGGTACCAGAAAGAAATGCTCGGGTGCTGATTTGCGGACCTCGCCAATCAGCTCGCCACGAGTTGCCCCGACCACAAACATGAGGTTTTCCGGGCTTCCCCAATCCTGGCTTTTTTCTAAGACGGATTGATAAAGTGGCTTTCCAGCCATGTCTTCGATCAACTGAAAATCCATCGAACCGGCATTGGAAGTCAAGGCGAGCAAGATTACCCACTTATTATCAAACTCCAGAAATGGCGAAACTGAGTCTTTTCCCATGTAAGGTGCTACTGTGACAGAGTCAAAATCCATGGACTCAAAAAAGGCCTTAGCATAAAGTTTTGATGTATTCCCGATATCCCCACGCTTGGCGTCAGCAATGGTAAAAATATCATCTGGGATCAATTCTTCTACCCTGGCTAGCGTATCCCAACCCTTTGCCCCTAGCGCTTCAAAGAAGGCAATATTTGGCTTGTAAGCCACTGCAAAATCAGCTGTCTCCTCAATAATTGCTTGGCAAAAACTAAAAATCGGATCAGGCTCAGCAAGTAAATGACGAGGAATCTTCTCCAAATCCGGATCAAGACCTACACAGAGAAAGGAAGATTTTTGCTGGATTTGGGCGAATAATTCGGATCGGGTCATGGTGCTATTTAGGATTTGGACAAAAGTAAGGAATCCGAGCGAGTTCGAAAACCCCCGAAAAATACCCACTTTTGGGTATTGACTTTTAAAAAAACAGTTTTTATAGAACTAATTTTTGGATAATAATAATAATAATAATAATATGTTGTGTTGTCTTTAGTTGTCAGGAAGGTCCTGAGGATGAGAGATAACCTTGGCCAGGGTGTTACATTTAAACTGAAACATCATGAAAAAAACAATTTTAATTTTCGGTCTTGCATTGGTTGGCTCAATCCCCATTTCCAATGGACAATCTTGTAACGTAACTCCCATAGCAGGGAAAACTTATGTTGCAGGGTTTTGTATAGAATTAATCAATCAATGTATTCAGCTACCTGCACCTCCTCCAGGCGAGGAAGGACTGCCTGGAGACTGCTTCGTTGAAGTGGAAACACCATCTATAGGTGGATAATTAATTGTAATTGTTCCTCCCTGTTCTTGGGAGGAACTTACCTATTAAATATGAAATTCAAATCACTTAGTCTCTTTCTTTATTTCGTATTAGCTGCTAGTATTCTTTCGTGTCAAACAGATAAATCCAATGAAAGCAAGCTTGCCGAGTCAGAAAAATTACAAATACGCCTTGAAAAGACGATTTCATTAGATATTTCCGGCGGGTTCCCTAAGCTGCAAGGAAACCCGATTTTTTTTTCTGACGAGAATGGGTCCTACTTCTATATTCAGACCAATGATGGAATAGGCACATTTGATCTTAGCAAGGGAGGATTACCTGTATCTAATCTTAAATTAGAGGAACTAGAAGATTATAGAGGAGATAGAACAACTGGTCAAAACAGCTTTATTCCTTACGAGAAAAACAGCTTTCTCTATTTTGACAAAAAGGCAAGAGAAATTTCAATTTTCGAAGAGGGAAAATTTACCAAGAGCCAAAAGCTAGCTCGAATTGCAATGGAAAGCCCGAATCCCCTTATAGGTGTTCTCCGCTTTGCTTTGAAAACAGACAAAATCGTATCCGCACTCAATATGCTCGAGCTATATGGAAAGCCTCCTTTCGAATATTCTAAATCGGAAAACACGATTGGTGTATTTTCAAAAAATCTAGATGAATTCCAATCAGCTCTTCCTTTACCCGAAGAATATTTGGGAAAGAAAGTTAATGCCTATGACTTATTGATTTCGATGGACTTTGACCCAAGAGCAGGTGAGTACATCCTGAATTTTCCAATTTTGGATGACTTAATCATTACAAAAGATTTTGAGAATTATCGAAAACTAAATGCTAGCCCAAAAGAGAACTTTGTGAGCTTAACCAATCGATCTGGGATAAACTTTGGAGAATGGAAAAAGGAATACTATACAGAAAACAGTTTCTTTACAACTTATTTTGATCCTTTTAGAGATCTTTATATTCGGCATTATCGGGAAGGGTTGTCAGAGGAAGATTATGAATCTTTGGCTGCAAACTCCTATAAAATGTTTGACCCAAAGAATAAAAACTTTCTTTTGTTTATCGACAAGAACGGGCAGCATTTGCATAAAATGGATGTTTCGGAATACAATCATTTGTATATTCATTTTGGAAAAGAAGGAATGTATATCTTAAATGATACTGAATTAGAAAATGAAGATTCGCTTACCTTTAGCCTTTTTACTATTGAAAAGATTTAGTTAATTCTTTTTGTCAAGTCTTTGACTTCACTTTTTTCAAAAATTCAGACAACCCTACAGCAAAAGTTCCCTCTGAAATAGGAAACGAGTCTTGGCCTGCATAGATAAAAAACCTATGGGTAGCCTTAATATCCGCAGCTGCTGTAGAAAAGCCTTTGGATAATTTCGGGCTTAGCGTTCGCTTGATTTCAATAGCCCAAAGCTCACTACCTAGCTGAATGACCAAGTCCAACTCCGCTCCTGCTGATGTACGATAGAAACCATAGTCCGCATTTTTGGGCAAAACGGATAGAATATGCTCAATCACAAAACCCTCCCAACTAAAACCCAGTACCGGATGGCCGAGCAGGCTATCTAAGGTATTGATTTGAAGAAGTGTATGGGTAATGCCTGAATCCCGTATATACACTTTTGGAGTTTTCACCAAGCGCTTTCGCACATTTGCAGTCCAAGGACGCAAGGACCTGACTAATAGTAGATCTTCTAAAAGCTCCACATAGGACTTGACCGTGGGCGAACTGAGATCTAGACTTGCCCCAAACTTAGAGAAGTTGATCAGCTGTCCCTGCTCATGTGCGAGCATGGTCCAGAGCCTTCTCAGACGATTGGTAGGAACAAACCGGGCAATCTGAGGAATATCTCTTTCCAGATAAGTAGTGATGAAATTTTGTCTCCAAGTCATACTGGACTTGTCCGAACTCGCCAAAAACGAGTCAGGAAACCCTCCCCGAAGCCAGAGCTTTTCTAAATTACCTTCATCACTTCCCACTTCTAAGATGGAGAAGCCAGCTAACTCTTCATATGCTATTCGTCCTGCTAGGCTCTCAGATGATTGTCGAATCAGCTCGAGAGAAGCCGATCCTAGAATCAGGAATTGGCAAGAGCGCAAGCCCTCTTTTCTATTTCGATCAATAACTCCTCTCAAAACTTGGAATAGATCCGGCATACGCTGAATTTCATCTAGGATGATGAGTTTGCCATCATTCAACTCAAAGTATTGCTCTGGTTCTGCCAGTTTGGCTCGGTCACTTGGACTTTCCAGGTCAAGGTAAATGGACTCCTGACCAAAGTTTTCAGCCAAAGCTTGTGCAAGCGTAGTCTTTCCCACTTGGCGCGATCCTAAGATGGCAATGGCCGGGAAATCCGGCATTAATTCTTCGAGTCTTTGGTAAAGCAATCGTTTTATCATCCTTGCAAATTTAAAATATGATTTTAAATTTGCAAGGATGATAAATTTATATCTATATAAATATCAATTATTTATGATTATTCTCCCAAATCCATCTTCACGAAAGCCCCCACCAAAGAAACCCCGGCCGTAATCAGAAAAAAGATCAGACTGAAAGCCACTGCTGTGGCCTCCTCGATTCCTGCATACTGATGGGCATAGACAAAGACCAATTCACGGGCTCCTACACCCCCAATCGTCAGCGGAAGAACCGCCACGATGGAAGAAAGCAAAAAGACCAATTGGTAAGCCAGAATCTTCTCATCGATCCCCAAAGCCATCAAAATAAACCAAGCACAAATCAACTGGGTGATTTGTCCTGCAAAGGACCATAGATTAGCTGACCAAAAAGAAGGAAGAAAATCCTTGAATCCCAGCTTCTGCACCAACCAAAACACTGGAATAGTCAAAATCAATCCTGCGATCATCAGGCCATTCCAGAGCCCACTTTCCAAAAAATCCAATTTCACATCAACAAGCAGAAAGAACCCAAAAAGTAAAAAAACAATGGCTACCAAGCCTCCCAATCGATCCAAGAGCGCGGCCTGCACGAGCTTTTTGATAGATACCTGATAGTGCTTATTCAGTAAATAAACCTTATATCCATCCCCTCCGATTCCTCCCGGCAGAAATAAATTGTAAAACATCCCGATCAGGTACAAGCGGAAGTTTAACTTTTCCGAGAGATACAAACCGATATTCTTGAAATACTGATTCAACCGAACAGCTGTGGCAACCTTACTTAAGACGAATAACAAAAGGGCGGGAATCAACCAAGGCCATTGAAGGGTCTTGAGAATCTCAAAAAGTTGCTGCGTGTCAATCTTTCGAAAAACCAGATACAAAGCCAATCCGGTGAGGATGAGTTTGAGGAGTGTTTTCAGCTGGTTTTTGTATTGTTGCAACGTATATTGGATTATTTCGTCACTGCGAACCCCGAAGGGTGAAGCCCGCCTACCGGAGGACAAGTAGTCTCATTGGTTTTCTTTTTACAAAAAAGATTGCTTCGTCGTACCTCCTCGCAATGACGCTCTTCTATAATCATCTATTTTTCCAGAAGCAGGATCAAAAAGTTCTTCACCTTTCACTTCCTGCTTTTTCCCTTCAAAAACCGACCTCACCGTGTAGGTCTTCTTATCCTGGGATTCGAAATAGGTTCTTACAATAATCTCCGCGATGATCCCAGTCGTGATCAACTGAATTCCCCCCAAAATCAGAATAAAACCCAAAATCATGATCGGTCTGCCCCAGATATCCTCACCCAGTAGTTTCAACACCAAGAGATAAAAACTTATCATGGATCCAACCAAAAAGGACAAAAGGCCAATTCCTCCGAAAAGATGAATCGGGCGTTGAAGGTATTTTTGGAAAAAGAGCATCAGAATCAGATCTGACAATACCTTGAAAGTCCGACTCAATCCATATTTGGATGTTCCATGGATTCGTGGATGATGCTTGACGTCCATTTCCGTCATTCGAGCTCCCTGCTCCTTTGCTAGGACAGGAATGAAGCGGTGAAGCTCTCCATACAATCCCATATTTTGAGCGATCTCTGCCTTGTAAACGCGGAGTGTACAGCCGTAGTCACTCAGGTAAACCTTGGTAGAATTCCGGATGATCCAGTTGGCGATTTTGGATGGAATCTTTCTTAGGACAAATCCGTCCTTACGCTTGGCGCGAACTCCGGCCACTACATCCCAGTCCTCATCGATAGCTTTTTGGAGCATTGCAGGGATATCCGTCGGGTCATTCTGAAGATCCCCATCCATGGTGACAATGTACTCACCCTTGGCATGATCAATTCCTGCTGCCAAAGCTGTAGTTTGCCCAAAATTCCGGTTGAAGATGATCAGCTTGGTCCGTTCATTGGCATACTTTTTCACCTCCGAGATAGTCCCATCTGTAGAGCCATCCTCGACAAGGATCAATTCGTAATCCAAGTCTTGAAGTGCTCGGTAGCATTGGTCAAGAAGGGGTTGAATATTTTCTTCTTCATTGTAGACCGTCACGACTACGGACAAAAGTGGCTGGCTCATAGGATAAAATTTGGTCAAAAATACTCCAAAAAGCCTGCCTTGACAAAAAAGCCTTGTCCCAATTCCAATATCCAAAGAAAATTCTGAAACTGCTACGTTTGAAAACTTATCTTTGCGCATGCTTTTGTCCTCTTCCAGCGAGCTAAAAATCAACCCATGGATCCTGATGGTAGCCTATTGCCTGTTGATAGGTCCCTTTGTCCTGAATTTTCACATGCATTACCCAGATGAGATTTACTATCGGGATGCTGCGGTCAAAATGCTTCAAAACGGGGACTATCTGACGACCTATCTGGGAAGTGGAGAACTCCGATTCAAGAAGCCCATTCTTACTTATTGGGCGGTTTTTGCCGGGTTCAAGCTATTTGGGGTAAATGAGTTTGGATCTAGAATATTCTTCTTACTTGCCGGTGCAGGGACCGTGGGACTCACTTTCCTACTCTCAAAAATTCTTTTTGCTGACAGAAAGATCGCTGGACTCTCGGCCTTGATTATGGTTGCTAACCCGGTGTTGATTCTTTCCTCAGGACGATCGATTCCTGATGTATTGCTGGTTTTGACTATGACTTTGAGTGCTGTTGGCTTTGTAGGCTTACTTCGTGATGGGGAAAAAGCTCATTCAAAATTCATTTGGGCGATGTATTTGGGATTGGCTTTGGCCTTTGAGGTGAAAGGACTTCCTGCGGCCGCTTTAGGATTTCTTGGGATTCTCGTACTGCTATTCAATCCCTGGAACCGAGTATCATTGAAAAAGCTATTCCACCTGCCTGCTCTCCTACTAAGCATGGCGATCGCGCTTTTTTGGTTTGTCGCCATGTGGAAAATCCACGGCCCTACCTATCTGGACAGTTTCTTGGAGGACCAAGTAGGGATCCGCGTTGCTTCCCGCTTTCTCTTGATTTTACAAAATGGACTTTTAGCACTCCTGCTACTCCTGGTAATGTTTATTCCTTGGATCCTACTTATCGCTCCTAAGTTTAGACAAACAATCAAAAAGGCTTGGAAAGAAAACCCTCAGTTTTTCCTGTTTGCAATTGTGTGGGGCTTGGCGATTTTGGGAATGGGTGCTCTGACCAGTAAATTTTATGAAAGATACTTGCTTCCAGTAGCCCCAGTATTGGCTGTTTGGATTGCTTGGATTGGAATCAAAAGCGGGGTTTTGGAAAGAATAAAGTCGCTAAAGGTGGCTTCTGTATTTTTCTTGTTCATGATTTTAGTTTTGACAGGAGTCAGTCTTTGGATCAACTTCGGATTGGTGGGTAATTTTTGGCTTCGGCTTCAAGCAGGTCTTGGTGTTATTTTCTTGATTTATGCCATTTATACAGGCTTGAAAACCCCGGAGAAGCTTCCAAAAATTATTTCTTACACCCTCTTGATGATTTTTTTCCTATTGAGCTCAATCACCTATCATATCTCTCTCCCGCATCAAGGAACTCAAGCTGCAAGCCTAATCCAAGCTGAAAATATTCGAGAGCCAATTGCTTTTTATGGAAACCTCCATGCCGGAAGCAAAATCCGGATGAGTCTAGGCCCAGACTACCAATTGATCGATTTGCCCAGAGATCAGTGGCAAGAAAAAGCAAAAGATTACCAAATCCTTATCCTGGAAGATCGCTTGCTTGAAGAGATGGATTTGACAGTATACGAGGTAAAAACTGCCTCTCGGAATTGGGACTCCAAGGCTATCCCCAATCTACTTTCTCAGATCCACAAGGCTGAGTTTGAGGAATTGCTGGAAGCCAACAGTAAAAAGTATTATTTGCTGCGCAAAAAATAACCCCGGAGGGTGAATCCGGGGTTAGAGTTAAATCTGATTTTTGGGTTTATTGCTTGGCCAAGACTACTTTTTCCTTGTACTTCTTGATCTGTCTTCTCAAGCCTTCCACCGCCTCATCGGCAGCCGCTTCGAAAGAGTCTGTTTGATGCTTTGCAAAAAACTGCTTGCCAGGAACATTCAGTTTAATTTCAACGATTTTATTTTCATTTTTTTCGTTTTTGTCCAATCTCATGAATACTTCCCCGTCAATAATCCGGTCATAATAGGTGTCCAGTTTGTCAGCTTTTCTCTGGATAAAATCAATCAACTTCTGATCAGCATCGAAGTGAATAGAGTGCATTTGCAGTTTCATAGCTTTTAGCATTTTAGGTTGAACAAATGATTAATTATGCTTTAGGATGTGCCTGTTCAAACACAGCCTTCAGTTTTTCCATGGAGTTGTGGGTGTAGACTTGGGTAGCCGCCAAATTGGCATGTCCCAAAAGATCTTTCACCGCATTCAGATCTGCCCCCTTATTGAGCAGGTGTGTCGCAAATGTGTGTCTCAGCACGTGTGGGCTGCGTTTGCTAGTCTGAGCAAAGCGATCAAGATACTGCCGAACCGTGCGATAGACCATCATGGGATAGCTTTGTTTACCTGAATTTGTTATGATAAAATAGGGATTTTGGCCCAAATCCGGAAACCTTTCCTCAAATACTTTTCGGTAAGAAATAATATTCTGAATAAGGCCTTTAGAAAGCGGGATGACCCGTTCTTTCTTTCGTTTTCCGAGAACTCGGACTTGCATTTGCGGTAAATCCAAATCTGTCCATCGAAGGCCGATCAACTCAGATAATCTCACTCCGGTCAAGTACAGAAATTCCAAAATCATCTTGTCCCGCTGACCTTCAAATCCTGGCTCGTAAACGTCCGATTCTAAAACGTCCTGAATGCTGGATTCCTGTACAAATTCGGGTAGTTTTTTGGGGTTTTTAAGACTCTTTAAATTATAGGTAGGATCTTGACTGATGCGCTCCTGCCGAAGTAGAAATTTATAGAAAGAACGCAGGGTTGCTAACTTTCGATTGACTGAAGTGGTGCTAAGTCCCTGCTCCACCAAATCAATTATCCATGCCCGAATCTCCGAATGGCCTGCCAAACTCAAATCAGATTGCTCAAAGGAAAGTGAAAGGAATTCCTGAAACTGAAGTAGATCCCGCTCATAGGCCTCCACCGTATGGGCACTGCTACGTTTTTCGTATTGGAGGTAACTGATAAAAGAGTCGATCATCTGGCCTGGAATTGAATTTTAAGATAGCAGAAAAAAAGGAGACTATCTTCTGACAAAAGTCACAAATCGAAAAAGCATATTAGAAAGTGATAACCAAAAAAAACAGCTACCCAATGGATAGCTGTCTCTGTTTTTTATGATAAGGAATACAATTACTTGTTTGCTTCCTCCTGCATCCGCTGTTTGTAAGCAGCTTTGATGACTTGATCTCTTCTTTTGACGGAAGGTTTGGTGAAAGCCTGACGGGCTCTGAGTTCGCGAACCGCACCGGTCTTGTCAAACTTCTTTTTGAAGCGCTTCAGCGCTTTTTCGATGGATTCGTTTTCTTTTACGTTTACTATGATCATGTATATACACCCCCTTTCGTGGGGCAAAAGTAGGGAAATAATTTAAAATTTGAAAGATTTTTAAATTGAGACACAGTAAAAGTATTGGAAATCCCAAAACTATAGAAAAAATCGAGCTTAAATATTCTAACCACTCAAACTAAATTTTTACCCCCCCCATTATTTTCGACCGAGTATCATTTTTATTCAAAATTTTAACTGAATTAGTTTGTTTAACTAACACGTCTTTACTTACTTTTAGATCAAAGCTAGCTTTTTTAATTCTTTCTTTTCACTTCATAAACAATTAAAAAAATGAAGAAAATAATGATTTTAGCCCTCGCCGTACTAGGTATGGTCTTGGGCAGCTTTGCAGTGGTGCAACCCGTGATGGCAAATGATCCATGTACTCATTTTGAAGATGACTATGGGTGCGATGTAGCAGACTGTGGCGATTGTATCGCTTGGTCCTGTGACAATGAAGATCAATGTGCAGATGGTGATTGTAGTCCGACCATGGCTGTTTGCACCTAATTACTTACCAAAATGAAACAGTACTGTCTATTCGGAGCATTCTTTTTCGCTTTTTGGTCTTGTCAATCATCTGCGGAAAGGGATGCTCTTCCTACTTTACTAAACCTTGAAATGGTCGACTCCACTCTAGTCAAGGAAAAGGATTTTTTTATGAATGTACCCGCCAAGGTAGAATTAATCGGGGATAGTTTGTTGGCTGTTTCCTCAAATAGAACTCCCGCTGTAGGAATTATCCGAACAAATGGGGAACAAGTAGGAAACATCGCATCAGGAGATTTCCCCATAGGTGCTTTCATGCCATCATCCTTTGATGTCTCAGAATACCCTATGGTCCACATTATTGACAAAAGAAGCCAATCTGTGCTGAAATTCAATGTGGCCAGCCAAGAGTTTATCGAGAAGATCAGGCTAGATCTTCCAGAAGAAAAAATCATCAGAACAATAGGGGCAGAGTTTAAAAAAACTGAAAATGGCTTTCTGGTAGAACTATACGACCAAAAACATGACGCCTATCTACCTGACTTTTATCGCAATTCGGGTGATCTCCTTTATTTCTTTGACAATAATGGAAAAGTTCAAAAATCTATAATGGAATATCCAGAGGAATATAAAACCATGGAAGGTTCATTGAGCCCGACTAACTACTTAAAAATGAGTGATAATAACCAAACTATCCTGCTTTCCTTTCCTCATAGCAAAAAACTGTTCAGGTATTCAGAAAAGGGAGAAGAGATTGAACAAATAGATCTTCCCCCAAGTCGAATATTTGATTACCAACTGAGGGCTGCCGATCGAATCATTGATTTCAATAGCGTGATGGCGGGAGAAAAGCAAAGTACAAAGACTCCTGACAACCATTATTTTAATTCTATACACGAAGATGAAAAATCGATTTATATTGGGACTTGGATGAAAATCGGAGAAGGGGGAATCGAAAAGACACGATTTACACACCTGATGATTTACAATAAAAAAGAGGAAAAATGGTATGAAACCCAAAATCCGAAAGGCATACTTGACATCGGAATGCTTGCTGGCGTAGTGAGAGATACCTTATATTTCTACGAGGGAAGCATGATGAAATACGATGATAAATACATCAAACGAGCAGTACTAAGACCTGTAGAGGATTAAGCCAAATCGACCTTTTCCAAAGTTTTTACTTTGAAAAAGGTATCCTCAAAAACACAAAAAGTCCAACCCTTGCGAGTTGGACTTTTTTCTATCTAAACATAGCCGCTTAACCGATTATTTTTTCTGCCAAGACAACAATTACATTGTTTTTCACTTCTACCACACCACCATCTACGATCAGCGACTGCTTTCCTTCAGTTGTGGTAAAGGAAACAGTTCCTTTTGCCAAGGCAGAAACAATCGGTGCGTGACTATTCAATACCTGAAATGCACCCGATGCTCCGGGGAAGCTCGCTTCAGATACTTCTCCTTCGAAGACTTTCTTATCCGGTGTGACAATTTCTAACTGCATATCTTTTTCGTTTGATATAAACACGAAAAGTAATCGGAACAGATCTAAATTCTTACTGATTACTTTTCATCATTTGCAAATTCTTATTTGGTCTCAGCAAGCATTTTCTCACCCTTAGCGATTGCATCTTCGATGCTACCTACTAAGTTGAAGGCTGCTTCTGGAAGATGATCTAATTCACCATCCATGATCATGTTGAAGCCTTTGATGGTGTCCTTGATATCTACCAATACACCTTTCAGACCTGTAAACTGCTCAGCTACGTGGAATGGCTGAGAAAGGAAACGCTGAACTCGACGAGCTCTGTGTACGACTTGCTTATCTTCTTCAGAAAGTTCTTCCATACCCAAGATCGCAATGATATCCTGCAATTCTTTGTATCGCTGAAGAATCTCCTTCACACGCTGTGCACATCCGTAGTGCTCTTCTCCCAAAATATCTGGAGAAAGAATTCGCGACGTAGAATCCAAAGGATCCACCGCTGGATAGATACCCAACTCGGCAATCTTTCTTGACAATACCGTAGTAGCATCCAAGTGAGCGAAAGTCGTCGCCGGAGCCGGATCAGTCAAGTCATCCGCAGGTACGTAAACCGCCTGTACGGATGTAATTGAACCGTTCTTGGTAGAGGTAATTCTTTCCTGCATGGCACCCATCTCTGTTGCCAAAGTAGGCTGGTAACCTACCGCAGATGGCATACGACCCAAAAGTGCAGACACCTCGGAACCTGCTTGCGTAAATCGGAAGATGTTGTCGATAAAGAATAGGATATCCTTACCAGCTCCATCACCTTCACCATCACGATAATATTCTGCCAAGGTCAATCCAGTCAAGGCTACTCGGGCTCGTGCACCTGGAGGCTCATTCATCTGACCGAATACGAAGGTTGCTTTAGAATCTTCAAGTTTCTTCAAGTCAACTTTAGAAAGATCCCATCCACCTTCTTCTTCTAAGCTATGTACAAAGTCTTCACCGTAAGTCACGATGCCAGACTCTATCATTTCTCTCAAAAGGTCATTTCCTTCACGGGTTCTTTCACCCACACCGGCAAATACAGATAGACCTGAGTATGCTTTCGCGATGTTATTGATCAATTCCTGAATCAATACTGTCTTACCTACACCGGCACCACCAAACAAACCAATCTTACCACCTTTAGCATAAGGCTCAATCAAGTCGATTACTTTGATACCCGTATAAAGTACCTCGGTAGAAGTAGAAAGATCTTCGAATTTTGGCGCAGATCGGTGAATAGGAAGACGCTTGCCCGCAGGTACCTGAGGAAGACCGTCAATCGCTTCACCTACCACATTGAAAAGACGACCTTTGATCGCTTCTCCGGTAGGAACAGAGATAGGCTGACCCATATCTTTCACTTCCATGCCACGAACCATCCCTTCGGATGAGTCCATCGCGATCGTTCTTACTCGGTCCTCACCTAGGTGCTGCTGTACCTCCATGACGACCACTTGGCCGTTCTCTTTGGTCACTTCCAGCGCGTCTAGGATGTTTGGTAGCTTACCGCCTTCGAAGGAAACGTCCACTACGGGGCCGATTACCTGCGTTATCTTTCCAATATTTGCCATTTGATTTGATGAAATGTAAAAAGGATGTGCTTTTTGAATTCGTGCGCAAAATTAATCAATAAAGACTAATACCAAAGGATATTTGGAAAATTAATCCTTTCAAATTCAAAGACATTTAGAGCCACCGACTTTCGAGCCCCAAATGAAATTTCTTTTTATTTCGGACACATGATATAATAATAGTATCTATTGAATCTCTTACCCTCTTTTCGCTTAGATTTTTTCCTGTAAATGAATGCTTTCATCTAAAAGAAAAACCGATCCACTTGCAATACAGGCAAATGCATAAATAATTTTTGCTTTTCGATAAGGATATTCTATTATTTTTTATTTGGATTGAATCTAATTAGCAATTACTTTTGAGTCGTTATTTCAATTCAATCTAAATAAATGAGAAAGCTATTTGCTTCTTTAACCATCCTTCTAGCGGCTTTTGCCTGTGGCAGCCCTGAAAAATCTGTCGAGTCTATTGAGACTTCACTTCCCAAAATCATTACTGCCGGGGGGACTATCAGTGAAATTGTGGTTGGTCTGGGACTCGGTGACCAAATCATTGCGACAGATCGTACTTCTACGTATCCTGAATCGCTTCAAAGCCTGCCTAGCATTGGATACCGAAATCAAATCAAAGCAGAAGGGATTCTTTCCTTGGGCCCCGATATGATTCTGGTGGAAGAAGGCTACCTCAATGAAGAAGTAATCGCTCAGATTCAAAGTATCTCAACGATCAAACTGGAAGTCTTTCCTAAGACACAATCAAAAGAGGAAACCATTGCCCTGATCCAACAGATCGCCGCTTTTTTTGAGATGGAAGATCAAGGACAGGCAATGATTGCAGAACTCGAACAAGACCTACAAAACCTGAACGATTTTCTTTCCAATTCAAAACCAAATGGGAAAGCCGCCTTTGTAATGGCTAGAGGACCTGAGTCTTTATTCATCGCTGGTGATGGAAGTTTTTCTGAGTCCATCTTCGGAATCGCTGGCGTGGAGCAGGTAGAAACAAATTTTGAAGATTTTGTGCCACTTACTCCCGAGGCTTTAATCAGCCTAAATCCGGATTACTTAATCCTATTCGAATCAGGTCTCGAAAGCCTGGGAGGAAAATCCGGCTTGACCAAAATACCCGGAATCACCGAAACTACGGCTTTTCAAAAAGATCAAATCATCGCCATGGATGGACTTTACCTATCTGGTTTTGGTCCGAGAGTGGGAAAAGCAGCGCTTGAACTCGCAAAAGCAACAAGAACGCTAAAAAATTGATCGCTGGACTCTCCATATCGAAGAATTCCTATCAGGTACTAGTGCTTTCAGTTCTGGGAGGAGCATTGGTATTAATTATGCTGCTTTCTCTGTCACTTGGAGCCTATGCCATTCCTTTCTCCTCGGTTCTAAGCATTTTGGGAGAGCAATTTGGATTAAGCTTGGAAGAAGTAGACCGAAGTGCAGCTAACGTACTCCTGCAAATCAGACTTCCTCGCATTATCATCACCTTATTAATAGGTGGTGGATTGGGCATAGCCGGAGCAGCACTTCAGGGCTTGTTTAGAAATCCACTGGTAGAGCCTGGTTTAATCGGAGTCAGCAGTGGCAGTGCACTTTTTGCAGTGGTTTTCATTGTCTTGATCCCCGGTCTTGCGGGTAGCAGTAATTTGATTCAAAATCTAGGAATGCCGCTTTTCGCCTTCTTGGGTGGATTGACGCATGTTTGGGCTGTCTATCAATTGGCCAGAACTCAAGGAAGGACAGATACAGCAACTCTGATTTTAGCAGGTGTTGCCATTAATGCCCTTGCCGGTGCATTGATTGGCCTCACGCTATTCTTTGCTGATGATTCCGCATTGCGAAGCTTTACCTTCTGGAGTTTAGGAGATTTGGGAGCCTCCTCTTGGAGCAAATTCCCCGTAGCGATTTCCCTCATTGGCATTCCTTCGATCATGCTGATGCTGGAATATCGAAATCTGAATGCCCTTTCTCTCGGCGAGCGGGAAGCCTTTCACATGGGAATTTCCGTACAGCGTGTCAAAATAAAAATATTGATCCTCTCCGCACTGATCGTGGGCGTGGGAGTATCCCTTGCGGGTATGATCGGCTTCGTCGGGCTAGTCGTTCCGCATTTGATACGAATAGGATTTGGAGCTAATCACCGCTTGGTATTACCGGCCTCTTTTCTGCTGGGTGCCATTTTATTAAATGTAGCTGACCTGATGGCTAGAACAGTCGTCTCACCGGCTGAATTACCTATTGGGGTTTTGACGGCACTGATTGGTGCTCCTTTCTTTATTTATCTGATTTTCAAACTCAACAAAAACAACCAATAATGCTGCAAGCCGAGGACATCCATTTTTGTATTAGACAGCGGCCTATCGTCAAGAAGGCAAGCATATCCGTCAATCCAGGCGAAATTCTTGCAGTCTTAGGCCCCAATGGTGCAGGAAAATCTACCCTATTCAAAATCCTTGCAGGGGAAATCTCCTGCACCCGAGGCCAGGTAGATTACAATGG
The DNA here is from genome assembly GCF_028823735.1 of Algoriphagus sp. NF. Classification (NCBI taxonomy): domain Bacteria; kingdom Pseudomonadati; phylum Bacteroidota; class Cytophagia; order Cytophagales; family Cyclobacteriaceae; genus Algoriphagus; species Algoriphagus sp. NF. The sequence goes on along the minus strand of NZ_JAPEIB010000027.1, from coordinate 17,069 downwards.
CCAAAACCTACGGGCTCTAAAAACCCAACAATTGGCCAGTGTTCGGGCAGTGATGCCGCAGCATTCTACGGTAAGCTTTCCATTCACCGCCCGAGAGGTGGTTGAGTTGGGCCTGCCGAAAGATTCCAAGAAGAATTCAGAGAAAAATATCCGTGAAGTCATGGAGCTGACAAAAGTCCAACACTTGGAAGACCGGCTCTATCAACAGCTTTCTGGAGGGGAAAAGCAGCGCGTGCAGCTGGCCAGAGTGCTAATCCAGATTTGGGAGAAAAAGCCCTTCCCACGTTACTTGCTTTTGGACGAACCAACCTCAAGCCTAGACATTTCCCAGCAGCACATTGTCTTGGATATTCTTAAAAAACTAAAATCTCAAAATATAGGCGTATTGATCGTACTGCATGACCTGAATCTAGCAGCACATTACGCAGATCGAATTGCCATTGTAAAAGATGGATTGATCGCCGGAGTAGGCAAAGTGGAGGAAGTCTATTCCGAAGCCCTCCTTTCTGAAGTCTTTGATCATCCGATCAGACTGGTCAAAGATCAAGAAACTCAGCAAATCCTCGTCAGTAGCAATTCCGCTTTTCATTCAGAATTAAAAATATCAAAACAAGCACAAGCATGAACACCGCAATCGAAACTTCCACTCTCAAGCAAGCTTGGGAAAACTTAAAAGAGCAAGAGCCAAAACTTCGAATTCGTGACGCTGCCAAAAAATTAGGCGTTTCTGAAGCCGAATTGTTAGCAACAGGAGTCGGTGAAAATGTGATCCGACTATCCGAAGACTTTGTGGAACAGCTTGAAAAATTTCCAAAACTGGGTCGGGTGATGTCCTTGACACGAAATGAAGGCTGTGTATTGGAGCATAAAGGCACTTTCCAAAAGATCGAGATACATCAAGCTGGCCCTCAGAAAATCGCTACGGTAATCGGACCAATTGAGCAGCGAGTATTCTTCGGAGGATGGAAATTTGGCTTTGCGGTAGTTTCAGATACTCCACGTGGCCCAATGTTTAGTCTTCAGTATTTTGACAAAGCAGGTGATGCCGTGATGAAGGTATTTTTGCAAGAGGATTCTGATTTTGACTTCTCTGAAGAATTGGTCAAAGCACATACCCACGCGAACCAGACCTCTGATTTGGTAACTGAGACTTTTGAAAAAGCAGAATACGTCAGCAAGGAAGACTTGGATTTTGAAAGCTTCAGTTCCGATTGGGAAAATATGAAAGACACCCATGATTTCTTCGGAATGCTTCGCAAATATAAATTGAACAGACTCAATGCAGTCGAATGGATCGATGATAAGTGGGCTTATGAAGTGGATCGGCTTTCTGTAAGAAAAGTGGTTGAAGTTGCTGCTGAAATCAAGTTACCTATCATGATTTTTGCTGGAAACAAAGGCAATATTCAAATCCACCAAGGAAAGGTAAAAACCATCAAGCAATTGGGAGATTGGCTCAATGTCATGGATCCGGAATTTAATATGCACCTCAATGAATCCGTTGTGGACCGTGCCTTCGTAGTTCATAAAAATACGACCGAAGGATTGGTCTCTGCTCTCGAGCTTTTTGATGTGGAAGGAGAAATGGTGGCTCAGTTCTTTGGATTGCGCAAACCTGGAATTCCTCAAAAGCCCGAATGGAAAGCAATTCTCGACAGTTTGAACTAAATCAAACAAGCGGAGCTACAACTCCGCTTAAATTTTAAACCTATGTTTAGAATTAATCTAATTAAAATAACAGCTATTTTTCTTCTAATTCCCCAACTTGTATTCGGGGCTTTTCAAGAGGGGGAAAAGATTATTCTGGATGAGAAGGGTAATCCAATTCCCTTCGCCCTAGTCAAAGTGGACGGCCAAAAGCCTTTGTCTGTGGATGAAAATGGGCAGGTAGATTCTCCTTCAAAAGGTGATCGAGTGGTGGTTTTTGCACTCGGCTATGAAACCCAGCAGCTCACTTGGGAAGAGTGGCTAGCATCCGAGAAAATTATTCTTCAAGAGAAAACAGGAAATCTTCAAGAAGTAGTAGTGGCAGCCACACGAACTGAGCGAAGTGTGGAAGACCTTCCCATGCCGGTGACTGTCTTGAATACAGAGAAAATTCAGGAAACAGGGGGAATGCGCCTTTCGGAAATTTTGCGTGAGCAAACTGGCCTCCAAATCGCCTCCGACCATGGCGCAGGACTGCAGATGCAAGGGCTCGACTCTGATTACATCCTGATTCTTTTAGATGGCGAACCATTGATCGGTCGTACAGCAGGCACCTTTGATTTAGACCGCATCTCCGTTTCCAATATTGAGCGAATCGAGATTCTTCGGGGCCCATCCAGTGCCTTGTATGGAAGTGAAGCCATGGCTGGCGTGGTCAATATCATCACCAAAAATAACTCGGGACAGCGCAAAGCAGATATCGCGCTACGCCATCGGTCTTTCAACAGTTGGAACCCATCGCTCGAACTCGGTACCGGAGGAGAAAAGTGGGATGCAAATGTATTTCTGGACCACTTCCAAACGGAGGGTTTTGACTTGACTCCAGAAACTATCGGACAAACTCAAAACCCCTACCAGGCTACTACCGCTCAGGTAAAAATCAATGGGGAGTTAGCTCCAAAATGGGATTTGAGTCTATTCGTCCGAGGCTATTCAGAAACTTCAGACGGTCTGATGCAAACAGGCGGCGAAGGCAATCCTGAGCTTTTGGAAATGGATAATGCTCGCCGGGACGTCAACCTCAACCCTACTCTTCGATTCAAGCCTAATGAAAAATGGCTATTTACTCTCCGCGGAATGAGTTCTTGGTTTAGCACGAATTCAACCACCCAATTTCAATCCAGCGGAGAAGTTTTCGACCTGCAGGACTTCCAGCAGTTATATCACCGAACCGAACTTCAGACAGACTATCAAATCAGAGCCAATCAGCTTTTGACACTAGGCTTGGGGCAATTGATCGAGACGGTAGAAGCGACTCGATACGATGATTTAAATCGCTTTGACGCAGGATATTTCTTCCTGCAGCATCAATGGGACCCCGGGCAGCGGGTAAACATCGTTTCTGGTTTGAGGGCTGACTTTCACAGTCAATATGGCAACCGACTCAGCCCAAAAGTTTCTGGACAGTACAAGATTTCTGAAAAACTCAGTTGGCAGGCATCTGTCGGGGCAGGCTTCAAAGCTCCTGATTTCCGCCAACTCCTCTTGAACTTTAACAATGCTGCTTCGGGATACTATGTCTTTGGAGCGACTTTAGCCCAAGAAGGAATTACAAGACTTCAAGAGCAAGGCCTGGTGGCCCAAATATTATTCGACCCATCTACCTTGGGGGATTTGCAGGCCGAGACTTCCTGGGCTTTCAATACAGGATTTAGATGGAAAGCTAGCGAAAGAGCCAACCTTCAGGTAAACGCCTTCAGAAATGCCATTGACAATCTGATTGAAACGGCGCCGATTGCCCAGCTAAACACGGGACAGAATGCATTCTCCTATTTCAATGTGCGGAGTGTCATCACCCAGGGAGTAGAAGTAGACGCCTCCTATCAAGTACTCGAAAACTTATCTCTGAGTGCAGGTTATGCCTTTTTGGATACTCGTGATTTGGATGTGGTGGACCGAATTGAGAATGGGGAAGTTTTCAAGCGAAATAGCCAAAATCAAACCAGAAGGGTCACGCTTGAAGATTACGGTGGCCTGTTCAACCGAAGTCGCCATAGCGGAAACTTCAAGATCAATTACCGAGAGTTGAACACCGGAATTGACTGGGCCTTGCGCGCCATTTACCGAGGAAAGTTTGGCTTTGCTGACCGCAATGGAAATCTCATCCTCGACGATGAGAGCGAGTATGCAGATGGTTGGGTTTCGGTCAATCTTACTGCCTCCAAAACCCTTTCGAACGGGATATTCTTCGAAGCCGGCGGAACCAATTTATTGAATACAGCCACGCCTGCACAACCCAATAATCCCGGCCGAGTGCTTTTCCTGGGGATTAAAATTCCAGTATTAAACCTTACAAACTAATAGATTAAATAAAACCAAGTAAAACAAATGAAAACTATCCAAAAACTCCTATTTACAGCAGCTATTTCAAGCTTCTTGTTTTCTTGCGACAGCAATGATGATCAACTACCCATTGTTCCTTTGGAAGCAACTTTGGTAGAGGATTTAGCTGCACCCAATGATGTCATTGACAGGACTACTGGAGAAGTGACTGAAGAGCGACCTTTCCAGTTTTTCAGCCTAGAACAGAATGCCCTAGTATCTGAAAACGAAGATTGGGATTTAGCATTCAAAGGAACGACCATTCGGGTTAACAGCAGTAAAAATGTAAGTGCAGCTGTGGTTAATGGTATCTTTGAAGAAATCACCGAAGTGCCTGCAAATGCCACCTTTGCTACCGATACAGAGAATAGTTTTGCGATCCCTACAGGAAGCGGAAGCGGTTGGTACAACTACAACCCAGCTACTTTCACCGTGACACCTATTCCAGGTCGAGTTATTTTGGTGCAAACCACAGCCGGCAACTACAGTAAAATCGAAATTCTCAGCTATTACAAAGGAAACCCACCTGCAGATCAGATCAACCCAATGACCACTCCGAGTGCTCATTATACCTTCCGGTATGTGTTGAGGCCTGATGGCACTACAAATCTTTAATTTTAATTCATGGGGCTATATACGAAAAAGGAGCGCTTCGGCGCTCTTTTTTATTCCAGCAATCTTCTTGCAAATAAAAAAGCCTTGTTCCAATAGCGATTGCTCAGATAATCCTCCGATACGCCGAGTGAAGTAGATGCATGGATAAAGCGAATATCTCCCTTATTCACTTCCGTGACGATTCCTGCGTGGGTCACTCTTTTTTTCCGCCTGCTTGTTGCAAAAAAAAGCACATCTCCGGGTTTTAAGTCTCTAGTATTGACTTTTACGCCTTGTTTGGCCTGATCTGCGGACATGCGAGGCAAATTGATCCCCACTGAATAAAATGAGTGGAAAAGTAAGGCCGAACAATCCATTCCTGCCCTTGTCGTCCCTCCAAACTTATAGGGGGTGCCGTAATAGGATTTTGCTGTACTGATGACCTTGAAAGCCGGGTCATCTTTTGCTACTTTTGAAGACTTGCAGGAGGCAAATACAAAAACGAATAAAAAAATTAAGGCCCAATTGATTCCGAGGCGATTCTGAATAGAAAAATTCCGATAGTTCATGGAACCAATTTTAAAGACTAATCCTTTGTGATGCAATGCTTTTTCAGAAATATTATCGAATAGAAATCGCAACCTGATTAGAAGGATGTTACGTGACATGCATCACCAAAACTGACTTTTGTCAGGTTTTACCTTTGTGGTATCAATTCAGAAAAAACTTATACAACATGAATATCCAACAATTTTATGACGAAGGCTTGGCACATGCCAGCTATGCCATTTTAAGTGAAGGAAAAGTAGCACTCGTAGATCCAGGGAGAAATCCTCAGCAGTACTACGATTTTGCGGAAGCAAATAATGCAAAAATCGTTGCGGTTATCGAAACGCACCCGCATGCTGACTTCGTAAGTTCTCACCTTGAATTTCATCAAAATGAGGATGCAACAATCTATGTTTCTAAGCTTGTAGGAGCAGAATACCCACATACAGGATTTGACGAGGGAGATTCTTTTCAAATGGGTAAGGTTACTTTCCACTCCATTCATACTCCAGGTCACTCTCCAGATTCTATCAGTATCTTATTGAAAGATGAAAATGGAAAAGACCATGCATTATTCTCTGGAGACACCCTTTTCATCGGAGACGTAGGACGACCTGACTTGCGTGAAAAAGCTGGTAACATGAAAGCTCAGCGTGAGGAATTGGCGAAAATGATGTTCCACACGGTACAAGACAAATTGAAGCCTTTGGCGGACGATGTCATTGTATATCCAGCACATGGTGCAGGTTCGCTTTGTGGTAAAAACCTCAGTGATGCCCGTCAGTCAACCATCGGTGAGCAGCGAGCAACTAACTGGGCATTTGGAGATGTAGACGAGCAGACTTTTGTGAGTTCTCTTCTAGAAGGACAGCCGCACATCCCAAAATACTTTGGCTACGATGTAGATATGAACAAAAAAGGTGCTCCTGCCTACCAGCGATCAATTTCTCAGGTGAGCATTTGGCCAGCAGGTTCTGCCATTCCAGAGGGAGCCTTGGTAATTGATAGCCGCGAGCAGGACATGTTCCGTGCAGGACATGTACCAGGAGCGATCAATATCATGAACGGAGGAAAATTTGAAACTTGGTTGGGATCCATCGTAGGACCTGAGGAGAAGTTTTTCTTGGTAGCAGATACAGAAGCTGAGTTGGAGATTTTGATCTTCAAAGCTGCAAAAATCGGCTACGAACAATTGATCAAAGGTGCAGTAGTCAATCCAGCAGGAATGACTGCCACCGGAGAAGAATTTGATGTAGAAGCATTCAAGATGAACCCAGATGCTTACACCATCGTGGATATCCGAAGTGCTGACGAGCACATAAACACTCCGATTTTCGAGTCTAGTATTAATATTCCTCTTCATGAATTGCGTGAGCGAGCAAATGAAATTCCAGCTGAAAAGCCAGTTTTGGTACACTGTGCAGGTGGATACCGCTCGGCTGCCGGATCAAGCATCGTATCAGGCGAAATGAATAATACGGAAGTATTGGACTTTAGTGAGGCTATCAAGGACTTCCAAGAAGCCGTACACTAAGTACAACTAAACCAACAATCAAAGCCCCAAGAAAACTATCTTGGGGCTTTTTGCTTTTGGAATATTTCACGGACTAATTCAAAAAATCACGCATTCCCCGAACCATTTTGATTAATTTGGAGTCAGAAGTAAAAACAAGTTCATGAGCCGAGAAGAATTCAGCGATATGCCTCTACACCAAAAGATCAAGACCCTCTACCTAGAGGGGACTTTTGTGGTGGCTATTCGCTATTACCGGCACAAGGTGAATCTGTATCTGTTGGAAAATGATTACGTAGAGGTTTTTTATAATCACAAGGAAGACAAGATTGATAAAATTGACTTTTTACCCCGGGACCACAGCCGGATGAAGTTTTATCTTGATCAGATTAAGTTGGCTTGATTTCTCGCGAAGGTGCCACGGCGCAAAGTGTTTTTCACAAAAAAACCGCAGAACTCAGGCCCTGCGGTTTTCTGTCTTTTTTTAAAATCAATTACAGTTTTCGCTTCAAGAAATCCGTCATTTGGGTGTACAAATGCCAAGTGGTATTGCCTCCGTAGATTCCGTGGTTTCGGTTTGGATAATAGAAGGTCTCAAACTGCTTATCCGCCGTAATTAAGGCATCAACCAAATCCACCGTGTTTTGGAAATGAACATTATCATCACCCGTACCATGAATCAGTAGAAAATTCCCTTTTAACTTGTTCACATGAGTGATCGGGCTATTGTCATCATAGCCTGCAGGATTGAGTTGCGGTGTCTGAAGATAGCGCTCAGTGTAAATCGTATCGTAGTATCTCCAAGTGGTTACCGGGGCAACGGCAATAGCTGCTTTAAACACATCATTACCGATCATTAAGGAAAGGGAAGACATGTATCCTCCATAAGACCAACCCCAGATGCCGATTCGGCCCGGATCTACGAAGGATTGCTTCGCAAAATATTTAGCTCCTTCTATCTGATCTATAGTTTCTAATTTCCCAAGATTCGCGTAGGTCGAATGCTTGAAGTCACGGCCACGGGCTCCTGTGCCACGGTTGTCTACACAAGCTACGATATAACCCTCAGCCACCAAAGCCTGATGCCAAAAGTCACGGGTACCACCCCAAGAGTTCAATACATTCTGAGACCCTGGACCTCCATAGACATACATCAATACTGGATATTTTTTATTCGGGTCAAAATCTGCCGGCTTGATCATATAGCCGTTCAGTGAAGTACCATCCACAGTAGGAAAAGTGAAAAACTCCTTCTTTCCAAGAGCATAATCTTTCAGGGTTTCCTCCAACTCGGCATTTTCTTCCAACGTTTTTACAGGCATACCGTTCGCCTCGCAAAGCACTACTTTTTGCGGAATCTCAGTAGTAGAGAAATAATCGATAAAGAAACGATGATCCGGACTCATATTGATTCGGTGCGTACCGGATAGTGGAGTTAGGGATTTTTTGTTTTTACCATTCAAATCTATCACGTAGAAGTTTCGCTCAAGCGGAGAAGCTTCAGTGGACACAAAGTAGATCTTCTTCCCTTTTTCATCCACTCCTACCAACTCGGTAACTTCCCAGTTACCTGTAGTAATTTGCTTAATCAAGCTTCCATCCATAGCATGATGATAGATATGCTTGAAGCCATCCTGCTCCGATGTTCGAATAAAGCTTTTCCCATCACTCAGATATTGGAGATTATCATTGTAATTCAAATCCACATAGGTCTCTGATTTCTCCGAAAGAATCAATTTACTTTCTCCAGTTCTGGCATTAGCATGAAAAAGATCCAATTGGTTTTGAAGACGGTTTAGCCGAATAAATGCCAATTGGTTGGGATCTTGTGTCCAGTAGATTCGGGGAAGGTAAATATCAGTCTCTGAACCAGCATCCATTTTCTGGATATTACCAGATGTCAAATCATAGACATGAATACTAACCTCCGCATTCTTTTCTCCTGCTTTGGGATATTTGAATCGGTAGTCGGCCGGATAGAGCGGCCCCCAGAGTTGCATATTAAACTCAGGAACACTGGTCTCATCAAAGCGGATAAATGCGATTTTCTTCCCATCTGGAGACCATTTGAAAGCCTGTGCCATAGAAAACTCCTCTTCATAGACCCAATCTGCAGCTCCGTTGATGATTTTGTTCCATTGGCCATCTTGAGTGATTTGGGTCATTTCATTGCTTGACAAATCGACCATGAATAGGTCATTATCCTTGACAAAAGCGACCTTGTTATTGTCAGGTGAAAGTGTTGCGTAAGAGATTTTCTCTCCATCTGCGAGTTGCTGCTTTTCGCCAGTAGCCATATCAACCACATAGAATATCCCCTTGCTCGATCTTCGGTAGATAGACTCCACATCAGATGCAATCAGCGCTTTGGACTCATCCGTATTGAAGGAATAGGAAGTAAATTTGACTCCAAGCGCCCTACCATCTAATAGGACTGCTTCTTCCTCTCCAGTTGCAAGATTGATCTTGACCACCATGGGAGAGCCAGCCCGATTCACCAAACTGCTGTAAAATTGCCCATCTTTCATCCAGTTGATGCCATAGACAGATTTTTGGGAGAAGGTGCCTTTTTTAAAAACATCCTCAAGCGTTACTTTTTTTAAAGCCTGTGCTTGTAGCAAGGAGGCTGTGCTGATCAAAACCAGTAAAAGCATACCGGTCTTTTTCAAACTTTTAATCATATCAGAATTAATTTGGGGTAAATGCGTGAATTAACAGGGACGAATATAAGAAAATAAGGCGCTGAAGGGGCATTATCTTTGGAGGGTTTGGATAAATTAAGCTACTTCGCATATTCATTTTACTCCAGCTATGAAGAAAAAAATCGCCCTCGTTACAGGCGGATTTACCGGTGAGTCGGTGATCTCCTTGAAAAGTGCAGCAGTCGTGGAAAAAACCATAGACCGAACTCGATACGATGTCTATAAAATCCTAATTTATCCGAGTGATTGGCATTTTATCTGCGATTCTGGAGAAAAGATTCCAGTAGACCTCAATGATTTTTCTATCACTATTGGCGATGAAAAAATCACCTTTGACGGGGTGTTCAACATTCTTCATGGTTCACCAGGAGAGGACGGAAAGCTTGCCGGATATTTTGACATGTTGGGAATTCCCTACACGACCTGCGACCAACTCACCTCTGCCATCACGATGAACAAGGGCTATACCAAAGCGATTGTAGACGATATTCCTGAGCTTCACATCGCCAAATCGCTTCAATTATTTGCGAATACTCCTGAAAACAAAAGACGAATCGAATCTGAATTGACTCTGCCGCTTTTTATCAAACCGAATAATGGAGGAAGTTCGATAGGGATGAGCAAGGTGAAAACTTGGGAGGAACTTCCACAGGCTTTGGAAAGTGCCTTTGCCGAAGACAAACAGGTCTTGGTGGAGGAATTTGTATCCGGCAGAGAATTCTCGATAGGAGTTTTTCGGGGAAAAGGTACAATCACGGTCCTTCCTGCCACCGAAATCGTCAGCAGCAAGGAGTATTTTGATTTTGAGGCCAAGTATACCGCAGGAGTCACGGAGGAAATCACTCCAGGTCGAATGAACGAAGAAGAGGCAACGCGTGTCAGCCGAATCGTCGAGAAGGTCTACGAAAAGCTCAACTGCAAAGGAGCCGTGCGGATTGATTACTTTTTAGAGAAAGAAAGCGGGAAATTTTACTTTATCGAAATCAATACTGTTCCCGGGCAAACAGAAACAAGTTTGATCTCCCAACAAGTCCGAGCCATAGGCATGGAAGTGAAAGACTTTTACACCCAATTGATTGAGGAAATGTTTGAGTGAGGGGGAGGGTGAGTTGGAAGATGGAAGATGGAAGTTGGAAGTTGGGAGCTCGAAGTGCAAAGTCGGGAGTAATAAGAAAATAGTGAGTGGTAAGCAGCAAGTAGTGGATTATGATCATGGGGCAGCTCAAAATATCTCGTGGAACTTATCTTACTGAACGAAGTGAAGCATATCTTGCAGCAGGCCTTTTTCAACGAGCGAAGCGATATTAATTCAACCGTATTTCAACAAAGCGATATTTCACCAAATACATATTTCCCACAAATTCCTTCCTCAATGAATCGGAATACTTAACTTTGTTTATTGGTAACCAATCCCAAATCTCCATGAACGAGCGCTATATGCAGCGCGGTGTTTCCGCCTCCAAAGAAGATGTGCATCAGGCCATCGCGAACCTTGACAAAGGCCTTTTTCCAAAAGCATTCTGCAAAATCGTCGAAGACACACTGGGCAATGACCCGGAATACTGCAATATCATGCATGCAGATGGCGCAGGTACCAAGTCTTCCCTTGCATATCTCTATTGGAAAGAAACAGGAGACTTAAGTGTCTGGAAAGGGATTGCTCAGGATGCCATCATCATGAATACCGACGATCTGCTTTGTGTGGGTGCGATCAATAATATTCTTGTCTCCTCTACGATCGGCAGAAATAAAAACCTAATCCCCGGAGAAGTCATTTCAGCCATTATCGAAGGCACAGAAGAAGTACTTCAAATGCTTCGTGACAAAGGAGTCAATGCGGTACTAACCGGAGGAGAAACCGCCGATGTGGGCGACTTGGTGCGTACCGTGATTGTGGACAGTACGGTCACATGTCGCATGCGAAGAGAGGATGTCATCTCCAATGACAAAATTCAGGCAGGAGACGTCATTGTTGGTTTAGCTTCTTTTGGCAAATCCAACTATGAAACTGAATACAATGGTGGAATGGGAAGTAATGGACTAACCTCTGCCAGACATGATGTTTTCAATAAACTTTTGAAGACGAAGTATCCGGAATCTTATGACCCTGCAGTACCGGAAGACTTGATTTACACAGGGAAATTCAACCTGACTGATCCAGCACCTGGAGCTCCCTTGGATATGGGCAAGCTCGTACTTTCCCCTACCCGAACTTACGCCCCCATCATGGTGGACGTACTCAATTATTTGAGACCACATATTCACGGTTTGGTCCATTGTTCTGGAGGCGCACAAACCAAAGTGCTTCACTTCATCGAAAATCTCCATGTGATCAAAGACAACCTCTTTGAGACTCCTCCTCTTTTCAGAATCATTCAGGAAGAAAGCGGCACGGACTGGAAAGAAATGTACAAGGTTTTCAATATGGGACACCGAATGGAAGTTTACCTAGACGAGCGCTATGCCGAAGAAATCATCGATATCGCAGAATCCCACGGCGTAGAAGCTCAAATCATTGGTCGGGTCGAGGCATCTACCGAGAAAAAGGTAACAATCCATAGCCCTTATGGGACTTATGAATACTAATTCATGAACTGGAAATCTATTTTTATCACTTTTGGAAAGGTCCTGCTAGGGATCTTTCTGTTTTTGTTGCTGGTAGCAATTTTCACCCTTACTCGTGTAGATCGATCGCCAATCGAGGAGCAAGAATTTTATCAAAAAACCCTCCAAAGCCTTCAAGACTTACCTATTAAATCTACCCAAGGAAACCTTTGGCTAGCAGGATGGGCCAAGGCAAATATGACGCCCGCTAAGCCGATTGACTTAGTAGGATATGCACCAAGAGGACCTTATGATTTTGTTCAGGATAGCAGCTTTGTCAAGAGTATCTTCCTCAGCAATGGAAAAAGCAGCATTGCTTGGCTAAACCTAGAGCTTCTGATTGTCCATCCTCATTTGGCAAAATCCATAGAAACTGCGGTCAAAAAAGAGTTCCCGGAGATTTCCCAAGTGATTTTCACTGCTACCCATACACACTCCGGAATGGGGGGCTACATGCCGGGACCTGCCGGCGAACTTGCTTTTGGGGGATTCAAGGAAGAGATCGTCCAAATGATGACTGAGAAAAGTTTAGAGGCAATTGCTAAGGCAAAAATGGAGGTGGATACGGTTTCTATCACTTACCGAAAGGCAAATGCCGAAGAGCTGCTTGCCAACCGATTCATCAAAGATGGCCCAACTGATCCCTTTACCAGACAGTTGATTTTCACCAAAAAATCCGGAGAAAAAGCCACGCTTATCACCTACTCTGCCCATGCCACTTGTCTCAGCTCCAAATTCATGGGGCTTTCTGGGGACTATCCTTTCTACCTCATGAAAAGCCTGGAAGAAAAGGAGTTTGACTTTGCGCTTTTTGCTTCCGGAACAGTTGGTTCTCACCGCCCGATTGCCCCGGGCAATCAAGTGGAGGACATCATGAGTTATGCCAGCCAACTGGACTCCATCAATCGTCTCAAAATGACCCGATATGCCACGATCCGAAATACCAGTCTGAAAAATACCCGGTTGGATATTCAACTTCGGGAACCGCACCTTCGAATTTCGGACAATTGGAGAATTCGTCCCTGGCTTTTTGACTGGCTGGTAGGAGATACCAATGCACATTTCGATATCACACAAATCGGGAATACCTTAATGATCTCTTCTAGCGGTGAAATATCTGGGGTATTCTATGAAAAATGGGAAAAACTTGCCGAATCAAAAGGGCTAAACTTGATAATTACCACCTTCAACGGCGGCTATATCGGATACATTACGCCCGATGAACTCTACGACAAACACTTTCACGAAGTGCGGGAAATGAATTGGTATGGACCCGGAAATGGAAAGTACTTTGATGATATGATCACTAAAATCATCGAACAAAGCGGTATTTAAGCCTTTACCCAAACTTGCGCCCGAATCCAGCCATTTTTCCAAACTTTTTCTTCTTTCAAAATCCAGCCCTGAGCATTCAGCCAGGATGTGTGATCCGGAAGATCCTTTCGAGAATGTCCTGCTACCAGTCGAAAAAAAGCAATCATCAAAGCTGTGATAATAGACTGCCGGAATGAATTTGTTTTGAAAAAATCAGATAGGATCACTATTCCTCCGGACCTAAGATTTTGACCCACTTTATGAAGAAATTTGGGAATTTGATCATCTGTAATCGTGTCCAAAACAAAAGGCAGTAGAACTAGGTCAAAGGGTTCAGAACTTGGGAAATTACCCAAATGAAAAGAAAGCTTGCTGGATTGAAGGTTTTCTTTTGCCTTATTCAACATGGCTTCAGAAAGCTCCCAGTATTCACCAGAAAGTCGATCTTGAAGTTCCCGGTAGTCAAACCCTTCACCTCCACCAATTATTAGTGTTTTCCCAGAAAGATATTGACTCAAAAAATGGGCATTTGCATGAGATAGTTTCTTCCCAAAAACCAATCTTGAAAGAGGTCTGTAAATCCTTCCCACCAAACGGTATTGATCCTTCATCCCGCTAGAGTAAAATGAGCAATAAGAGCGGAAGTGAAAAAGCCCATTCCATACTTAGCCGCTTTTCTTCCAAAGTCCACTGAGATTTACGGAAAGTCAGCCAATGAATCAAAGTCATCGCTAAAAGAAAAACTCCAAAAATTTTGAAAAACGATGGGGCAAATAGCATGGTCAGAAAATTTCCTCCCAGAAGAACCGCACTGATAGCATAGGTGATCTTTTCTAAGCGATCAGCTCCGAAAGACCTTGCGGCAGAAAAAAAGCCAGCCTGCTGATCTTCTTCCAGATCCAAAAAAGACAAAATAAACAAGTTGTAAATAGCTAAGAGTAAATAGAGCGTGAAAAACACCCAAAACCAAAGCGTCCTATCTAAGGCATTCGCAGTCAGTAAGGGTAAAAATGAAATCCCCAATACGTAAAAGAATGCAATAGAGACCTCTTTCATCCATCCCCTCCCAAACTTCCAAATCACCATCCGAGCAAACAAAATAATAAGACCAAGTGCCAAGACCGACTTCATTACACTCCCCCAGCCAAACCACCAAAACCCTCCGATAAGACCTATAAAACCAATAAACAAAACTCCGAATATCAATACTTTTTTAGCCTTTTGATGAAAAAACCTTCTTGAAGAAAATAGTCGGTTTTCCTGTGCGTCGAGTACATGATCTAGATTATAGATGCTCCAAACGGCCATTCCCAAAAGAATGTAAGCGGGGAGTTCTATGGATACATGCAAGAGCTCCGAAAAAAACAGCATTCCAGCCATGGCGCCGGAAACCACATCCAAGGAAAGCCATGAAATCCACAAGAGCACTTTATTGAAAAATTGCATTCCGTAAAAATACAGGGACAAAGACCAGAAACAAGGAATTTTGATTGGCCAAAATTTCCTATTTTTCAAAAACCAAACCCATTAAACCTTATGATGAAATTAGTTTTATTCTTTCTATCCTTTGCCTTCTCAAGTGCTCTTCTTGCTCAAGAGCCAATCAAAATCGCCTGCGTGGGCAACTCTATCACACAAGGACCTGGTAGAGATCATCCGGACAGTTATCCCCTTCAAATGCAGGCTATTCTTGGTGATACCTATGAAGTCAAAAACTTTGGAGTCAGCGGAAGAACGCTTCTTCGAAAGGGCGACTTCCCTTATTGGAACGAACCGCAATTTCAGGAGGTAAAGGACTTTTCTCCGGACATTCTGGTGATCATGCTAGGCACCAATGATTCCAAGCCTCAAAATTGGGCTCACAGCTCAGAGTTTAAACAGGATTATTTGGATATGATCGCAGAATTCAAGGCCCATATGCCGAAAGACGGAAAAGTCTACGTGATCATGCCCGTGCCTGTGACTAAGGATAATTTTGGAATTACAGCAGATATCATGAACAATGAACAGCGAATGATGATCATCGATATCGTCAAGTCCAGCGGTTCTGAAATGATCGATTTGTACACTCCTTTGATGGATAAGGCAGATTTACTTCCAGATGGAGTCCATCCAAATACAGAAGGTTTGGGCATTATGGCAGCCACCGTCGCCAGAGCGATTAGACTATAAAATTCTTGAGAAAAAAGCCGGGAAATTTGAAACCTTCGCCGGCTTTTTTACTTTTACGTTTTTAGTATTTATTCTTCTAACTATTATTTAAATGAAGGTATATCCAATCTTACTTCTAGCTGTAATAATCGGTATTTCTTCCTGCAGTTCAAATTCTGAAAACGAACCAACCGACGAATTTCCAACTTTCGAAATCAATGATAGAATAATCCAGAGTCCAGAAGAAGCTTTGGGTGAAGTGGAATTTATCCCACTGAAAATACCGGAAGGGACACCGATCCAGTTTTTCGGCTTTGATCCGAATATGGCTGTCTCTGAAGATCGGATATTCTTGAATACCGATCCTTACATGAACCCCTCCATTCATGAATTTGACCTGGAAGGCAATCACATCCAATCAATCGCCAGAAAAGGTGGAGGACCAAATGAATATGAGAGTATAGACAAATTAGGATTAAATGCCGAGGGGAACTTAATGGTGGTTTCCAGGGCTTCGCTTTTGGAGTTTGATGAGAAACTAGATATTCAAAAAAGATTCAATCTCCGTCAAGTCGGCTCCTATTTCCTAATTGATTTTCATCCTCTCGATGAAAAAAAGTGGCTCGTTGCTTTAAGAGGAACAGACCCAGAGGAGGACGGCTTTTTCAAAAATTTTGCAGTTTTTATTAGTGACTCATTGTCCTATGACTTCCTAGACCTGAAATCCTACCCAGCTTCAGGAAGTGGAGAAGCGGGTTCACTGGTACCCTATGAAGAAGGGTTTTTGTTGAATTTCGGTGCTTCTGACACAATATTTTATTATTCAAAAGGTGACATTAAGCCAATCTTAAGTTTCAATTCGGGAGATAGGAGTATGCCACATGAAAGCCGGCTTCAACCAGAAGACAAGGCAGATGAAGAACTGGAGCGAATGATTGCCACGCAGACTTATGATTTTTACTTCGGCAATGTGGAAGTAGCCGGAGAGACCATCAATACGCAAGTTTTTGGAATTACACCAAAGCCATTAAGTCCTTCTGAACTGGAGGAAATGGAAGAAATACCGGCAGATTTTCCGGTTTATGAGCTTTTTTTCCATCCAAAAAAGCAGCAAATCAAAGCTTCGAAGATAGTCTCTGGTCTGGGAGGGATGCCCACTTCAGATGGAGAGTACTTCTACCGACTGCTCTACACTGAAACTTGGAATTCAATGCTGGAGTCAAAACATTTAGGAGAGAAACACACGCAGGCACTTCAGCTTGCTTCAGAGCAACTCGCCGACATGGAAGATCCAATTGTGATCCGATATAAAATCAAATGGGACTAAGCATTTTGAGGTGAAAAAGTATGAATATATGGAATCTTGCCAGTACCCAATTTACTTTGCTGATTTTGCTGGAAGCCGGAAGAATGAAGATCGAAGTAGCCGGAAGCGAAACCTTATGGCTTATTTCACTCCGTATTCTGTAATGTTTTCATATGTCTATAATTGATTTTCAAAGGTCATATGGAATCTCGCGGGGTTGATAGTGATACCAGTGTGTGATGCCCACATCATGCCTGCCTGTATTCTAAGGTTTAGGCAAGAAGAATTTCAGTTTTTTTTACGCGGC
>NZ_JAPEIB010000026.1:0-56782 GCF_028823735.1 Algoriphagus sp. NF | reverse complement strand
AATTCATTATATTTATATCAATAACAAAGTAAAAATCAAAATTTATTATTAAAATGAATAATCCGACTTACACATTTGTATCAGTATCCACAGCCAAGCCTGGAAAATTTGAGGACTTGGTCAGAATTGCGAAAGCTCCTACTTCAAAAATGGATAAAAAGTCTGAAGGACTTCTGGCTTATCAAGTAAGTGCTGACCAAGACAAAAACACAGTGATAGTGTGGGCTACTTTCGATAAAAAGGATACACTCTACAGTTTTCTTGAAACTGAAGAAGGAAAAGATGACCATGGGGAAAATGAGGAAATGGAAAGTATAATCGAAAGCTTCGCCATGTATGACCTTGAGCCGGTTAGTGGACGACTTCTCCCTAAAAAATAATTTTGATTCAGACAGAGTTCTTTCTTGTGATTTGAACTCTGTCTTTAAAATTGGAGCTTGATTACTTGCTTTTTGTTTCAGGTAATTGAAAGGATTTTTTGCTCTAGTTCCTTTTCATTTTTCTATTACGTTGAAGATTACCTTCACAAGCTATTACTGCAACTTGATTTAAGGAAACAAAATTATGAAGCAGCTAGAAAAGAATTTTTTGCTTGCTGATCCTCTATATATTTCAGGGTAATTATAAAAAAAGCCGGATTAACCGGCTTTAATTTACTCTCTGTTTGCTTCTTCCTCGCTTTGAGCAAGTAAGAAGGCTTTCATAAACTCATTTAAGCCACCATCTAAAACGTATTGTGTATCAGATGTTTCATATCCAGTTCGGTTGTCCTTCACCAGTTTGTAGGGATGCAGGACATAGTTTCGAATCTGAGAACCAAAATCTACTCGAAGTTTGGATGCTTCTATTTTGGCAATTTCAGCATTCCGCTTCTCCAGTTCCATTTGATAGAGGCGGGACTTTAGCATTTGCATCGCCTTTTCCCGGTTGGCTAGCTGAGATCGCTCCACTTGACATACTACCACGATACCTGTTGGTTTATGTGTCAATTGAACCTTGGTTTCTACCTTGTTGACGTTTTGACCACCTGCACCGCCTGATCTCGAAGTTTGTAGTTCAATATCAGCAGGATTGATGTCGATCTCGATAGAATCATCCACCTCAGGATAAGCATACACTGATGCAAAAGATGTGTGACGTCTTCCTCCTGAATCAAATGGAGAAATTCTTACCAATCGATGTACCCCTGATTCAGATTTCAAAAAGCCATAGGCTAATGGGCCTTCAAATTCCAAAGTTGCTGATTTAATTCCTGCCACTTCCCCAGGCTGGACATCTACTTCACGAACTTTGTAGCCATTTTTCTCCCCCCACATAATATACATCCGCATGAGGATAGAAGCCCAATCATTGCTCTCTGTACCTCCTGCGCCGGGATTGATTTCCAGCACGGCATTGAGTTGGTCCTCTTCCGAGGAAAGCATCTTTTTCAGTTCGAGCTCCTCGACTGTCTTTCTAGCTTTCTCGTATTCAGTTTTTATTTCTTCTTCACCGACCTCTCCGGCACTGTAGAATTCATGTAAAACCTCCAAATCCTGAATAATTTGATCCAAGTCCTCGTAAGAACTTGTCCAACCTTTACGGATCTGGATTTGCTTCATGGTTTTCTCAGCCTCGTCTGGATTGTTCCAAAAATCTGGCTGTGAGGACACTGCCTCAAGATCTTCTATTTCTGCTTTCTTCCGATCGTAGTCAAAGATACCTCCTCAAAGCCGTGGTGCGAGCTTTCAAGTCTTTCAGTTGTTCTGAAGTCATTTTTCTAAGTTTAAATTATAAAGCTGCAAAAGTCTCAAAAAATTCTGCCTTTGCCAAGTAAAAATGCTCAGTTCATCCGCATTTGAATGATTTGAATCCGATTTCTGCCTGTGTGTCTGAATGTCTTGTAACGGACCGGTAGCAAAGCTAAGCCAGTGCCTACTAAAATTCCACTAATTATACTGACATTTCGGTCGATTGTGAGTTCCCCTTGTTGGTACAGAGAGTTCACTCCATCCACGGTAAAAAGCATAAGCCCAGAGCCTAGGAGTAGATAATTCAGCCCGCCTAGCGTCTTATTTCTTCGGTCTTTATTCCTAATGTCCACCTCCAAAATATCCTCCGGAGAGATTATATTTTCAGATAGATAGATGTAGTCTGCTGTGAATTCCTTGATCACATCGGTGACATAGTAGCCAAGTTTGGCACTCTTGTAGGTTATTTGTTCTCCTACTTGGTATTTTATTTGGGATTTACTGTTGTTTCCTCGCTTCAAAAGTAAGAAGTCGCTGGATTGAGCCGAGCTGTTGAAAGTTATGGATAAAAATAATCCCAAGGCAAAAAACAGTTTTTGACAAAGGAGAGGGGAATTGGAAAAGTATTTTGATCTCATCAATCGAAAATTACATCAATCCCACTAAATCCTGCAAAAAATAAATGAAAATCTTTTAGTGTAAAATAAAAAAGCCCGCTTGAACGGGCTTGAAATATTAGGTAGAGAGAATTTTGGCAACTCGAAAGTCATCATCATCTACCGTCTTATCATCTACGATTGCCTTTTTGATCGGGGTGAAAACAACCCGATTATTGATTAGCCCGGCCATCACATCGTATTTTCCTTGCAAAAGTCCTTCAATAGCTGCAACACCCAACTTTGAGGCAAGTAGGCGATCAAAAGATGAAGGAGCTCCACCACGCTGTAAATGACCCAGAATGGTCACTTTAATATCATAATAGGGTAGATGCTTTTTAACTTTTTCGGCTATTTCTGCAGCGCCGCCACTTTTTCCACCTTCTGCAACGATCACAATATTGGAGGACTTTTTAGCCTTGGTTCTAATTTTCAGCTTTTCTACCAAATCTTCGATGGGCATCTTTTTCTCAGGAATCAAAATGGCTGCTGCTGCTGAACCTATCCCTGCATTGATGGCAATGAATCCTGCATCTCTACCCATCACCTCCACGAAAAAGAGACGATCATGGGAGGTGGCGGTATCTCTGATTTTATCAATTGCCTGGATTGCTGTATTGCATGCAGTATCAAATCCAATGGTCGAATCAGTACCTGAGAGGTCATTGTCAATGGTACCGGGAAGGCCAATAGCCGGAATTCCGAACTCTTTGTAAAACAAATGAGCTCCGGTCAATGAACCATCTCCACCAATTACTACCAGCGCATCGATTCCATGAGAACGAAGATTATCATAAGCTTTTTTCCTTCCTTCTGGTGTGCGAAATTCTTCACTCCGAGCGGATTTTAAGAAGGTTCCACCTCGTTCCAAGACATGGGTGATGTTTTTGGAATCAAGCTTTTTGATATCATTCAGGATCATACCTTCATATCCACGGTATATCCCATACATTTCTAGGTTGTAATAAAATCCTGCTCTGACCGCTGCTCGAATGGCTGCATTCATCCCCGGAGAGTCTCCTCCCGAGGTCAAGACACCGATTTTTTTAATCACTTTAGTTTCCATTAGGCTTGAGTTAGCGCTTTAAACATGAGTTCAGCCGAAGCAGGGTTAGTGGCAAGCGGAATATTATGTACGTCACAGATTCTCATCAGCATCTGCACATCAGGTTCGTGGGGATGCTTATCCAAGGGGTCTCTAAAAAAAATGACCATGTTGAGTTCCTTTTGCGCAGCCATAGCTGCAATCTGAGCATCGCCACCAATTGGACCTGATAATAATCGCTGTACCTCAAAACCAGCTTTCTGAATATGTGAGCCAGTGGTGCCTGTAGCTACTAGTTCTACATCTGCTTGATGCAAAATGTCTTTGAAGCCACTTAAAAAATGGACCATGTCGGCTTTTTTGCCATCATGTGCTATGAGCGCAATTTTCATAAATTAAGTTTAATAGGTTGGGTCAAAGTTAGAAAAAAATCTCTTTTCCTATCTTTTGCCAGTTCAATAAACTGTTAAGTCGATTGAGGGAATTATATTCTTTTCTTATTTGCAAGCATTACCAGAAAAGCATACTCCATAGCTAGTTCCTTAAGTGCCTGAAACCTACCCGAAGCACCTCCATGACCAGCCTCCATATTGGTGTGAAGTAATAGGAGATTTTCGTCTGTTTTCAAGTCCCTCAGCTTTGCCACCCACTTTGTAGGTTCCCAATATTGAACCTGCGAATCATGTAATCCGGAGGTGACCAGAATATTGGGATAGGCCTTTGATTCGACCTGGTCGTAGGGAGAATAGCTGAGCATGTAATGATAATACTCTTCAAACTTGGGATTTCCCCACTCTTGGAACTCTCCAGTAGTCAATGGGATACTTTCATCCAGCATAGTCGTCACCACATCCACAAAAGGTACAGCAGCAATCACCCCATCAAATAAATCAGGTCGCATGTTGATCACGGCACCGATTAGCAATCCGCCGGCACTTCCTCCCATCCCGTATAAACGGTCTGCCTGAGTATAATTCTCATTGATCAGATGCTTTGCGCAAGCAATAAAGTCTGTAAATGTGTTTTGCTTTTTTAGAAGTTTGCCATCTTCATACCATTTCCTACCCAGATCCTCACCACCTCTTACATGCGCTATCGCAAAAACAAATCCTCTATCCAAAAGGCTTAGACGATTGCTTGAGAAATACGCATCCGAACTGTAGCCATAGGATCCGTATGCATACAGCAGAAGGGGATTGCTCCCATCTGGTTGAAAGCTTGACTTTTTGTAAACCAAAGAGATCGGTACCATGACCCCATCTTCTGCCTGCGCCCAAATTCTGGCTGATTCATAAAGCGAAGAATCATAGCCTCCCACCACTTCCTGTTGCTTTAGAAGAGTTTTCTCGCGAGTGACCATGTGATAATCAAATATTGAGGCTGGAGTGACCAGAGAATTGAAGCCAAATCGCAGGATTTCAGTATCAAATTCTGGGTTGTGTCCAATCCAGGCGGTGTAGGCTTCTTCTCCAAAGTCCAAAGCATGTCCGGGACTTCCATCCCAAGGTTTGATCAGTAATTGGGTAAGTCCATTGCTTCGCTCCTGCGAAACAAAAAATCCTGAAAAAAGATCAAAATCCTCGATCAAGACATTCTCACGGTGAGGAATGAAATCTTTCCAATTCTCCAATCCTGGATTGTCAACCGGAGCTTTAACCACTTTGAAATTTTGGGCTTGATGGTTTGTTCTGATCCAAAAATGATCTTCATAGTGGTCGGCAGCATACTCGAGGTGAGGAATTCTTGCCTGAAGAACCTTCCAATCATCCAAAGGTTGACTTGCATCGACAAATCGGATTTCGGATGAAATCGTACTTTCTGAAAGAATCAATAAGAAAGCCTCTGATTTGGTTTTCAGTACATGGCAGGAAAATTCCTCATCTTTTTCCTCAAAAATCAACTGGTCATTTTCCGAATTAGAATACAATTCATGTCTAAAAATTCTATGAGCTCGAAGGGTTTCAGGGTCTTGTTTTGAATAAAAAAGGTGCTGATCATCTGCTGCCCAAGTGATATTACCGGTCGTATTGGGAATGGTTAAGCTAGAAGTTTCCCCTGTTTCGAGGTCTTTGAAAAATACCTCATAGATTCTTCTGCCTACCACATCCAATCCATAGGCTAGATATCGTTGATTATTACTTACCGCCAATCCACTCACTTGACAATAAGGCTTTCCCTCGGCAAGCTCATTCACATTTAGTAAAATCTCCTCCTTAGCCTCCAGGGATCCTTTCTTTCGGCAGTAAATTGGGTACTCACAGCCTTGCTCATATCTCGAATACCAGTAGTAGCCCTTCTTGAAATAGGGTACACTTTGATCATCTTCTTTGATTCGAGATTTCATCTCTTGAAAAAGTTGATCCTGTAGCCCTTCTGTTTCTTTTAGTGCCTCCTTTAAGTAGCTATTTTCTTCTTTTAGATAGTTGATCACTTTAGGATTTTCTCGATCCCGCATCCAATAGTATGGATCGGTTCGTTCGTGGCCATGTGTTTTTATAATATGATTTATCTTTTTGGCGATAGGTGCCTTCATATTTTTGAGATTTTGGGTTGTAAAGCAAATCAAAATGAAGGAGGAAGGTTCATTTTTTATTAAAATTCTGAGGTATTTTAATTCAGCTATTGTGAAAATTGAAAAAAAGAAAGTTATTAAGTCTCTAATTACTAACCATCAATCTTAATCCAACGCTTATGGGAATGCTTAAAGAGTTTAAAGAATTTGCCATGAAAGGCAATGTGGTCGATCTTGCTGTCGGTGTAATCATCGGTGGAGCCTTTGGCAAGATCGTATCCTCTTTTGTGAATGATGTCATCATGCCTCCAATAGGTCTGCTGATCGGAGGAGTCAATTTTAAAAATCTTTCCTATCCTCTCAAAGAGGCCGAACTTGATGCAGCCGGAGAGATACTTACGCCTGCAGTTACATTGAATTATGGGATGTTTATCCAGAATGTGGTAGATTTTCTGATCGTAGCCTTTGTAATCTTTCTTGCTGTAAAGGGGATTAATCGCATGAATCGCAAGGAAGAAAAGAAAGAAGCTGCTGCCCCGCCGCCGCCACCGCCAAAATCTGAAGTACTACTAGAGGAAATCCGTGATCTCCTCAAAAAGCAATAAAAAAAGAGCTCCAATTGGAGCTCTTTTTTTTTATGGGTTTCGATTATCTCTTTGCCTTTGGTAAATGCTTCTGGCAAATTCCCGGTTTATCGAGTTTAGCTGTAAAATTTGCTGGTAGGAGATCACTATAGCTGCTTTTTGGACAAAGGCTTCTTCGTCTTCGATCAATTCCCGTTGTAGTTCAAATCGCTGCTTAATGAGTCTTTGAGCTTCCTCTTTGGATATGGACTCGGTACTTGACCGAGGGTTAAGACTTGCGATCTGCTTCAACTTTTCTTCTCTTTGCTCATTGAATTCATTGAAAATTGGCCAGAACTTTTCAGCTTGTTCAGGGCTTAAATCCAATCTGGTTGTGATAAAGGCAATCCGAGCTGCTTCAAGTCTTTCACGATCAATTCCACGGCGTTGAGCCTGGACAGAAATTATAATCAAGAGGTTAACGATCAGGAATATTCCAAACTTTTTCATTGTTGCTGAGGTGATAGGTTTTCTTCTTCCAAAAACTCTTCGAAAATAGTCATCTCTTCTTCGAAAAGCTCATCGAGTAATTCATTTGGGTCTTCGCTCATTGCCAAAATATCCTCTGCTGTCCAATATTCCGAATCAATATAGAGGTTGATATTTTCATCCAAAGCCACAGCAGTGGATGGGCTTTCAGAATTCGGTAATAAAAAATAAATGGATATCGAAGCAAAAAACACAAATACTGCCGCCCATTTCAAATACGAATAGTTCGAATTGGATTTTGTTTTCGACAGGATTTGATCTGGTAGTCCTTCGAAATAACCATCGGGGGCTTTGAATTCGGGTAATTTTGGTAATTTTTCCATTTCAGTTTATTTGACTCGCTGAGAAGCGGAAGGTTTATTCAGATTTTAAAGATTCTTCAATTTTTTTGACTGCATGATGATAGCTCGCCTTCAATGCCCCGATACTTGTTCCTGTCACTTCGGCCATTTGTTCATAGGTCATTTCTTCTTGATATTTCAAATGAAAGACTAGACGCTGTTTTTCGGGAAGTGTAAGCAGAGCTTTAGCCAGCTTTTTTTCGATTTCATTTCCATCAAGACTTCCTGGCTGGTCAATGTAGGATTCCAATTTTTCCTGATGATCGTCGACTGAGAAGAAGAATCGCTTTTTCTTTTTCTCCAGAAAACTCAGGGTTTCATTCACTGCTATTCGATAGATCCAAGTATAAAGCCCGGAATCTTCTCGGAATTTATCTAAATGTCTGTAGGCCTTGATGAAAGTATTTTGAGTCAGATCATCAGCATCTTCATGAATTAAAACCATACGGCGGATGACCTGATAAATACGACGCTGATACTGCTCGATCAAAATCCTAAAACCACGGTTTTTGGTTTCAGGCTTTCGAATAAGCCGAAGAATATCCTGGTCGTCTATCTGAATCATTGAATTTTAGACTTGACTTTTCATCTTGGGTTTACTCAGGTCATAAATTTTTATACAAAATCCCATTTCAAAACAGAAGCAACTGATCGCAAGCCTAAGATGAAGGTGAATAAAACGATCAAATATGAAAGAATCAGGTAGCTATTTTGGCTTTTCGACTTACCCATAACAGCAGTTCGACTTGCCATCCATACAATCCAAACACTCACAAAGGGCAGAAGCACACCGTTAGCCAACTGTGCAAAGGATATTAATTGTACGGGCTTAATGCCCAAGGAGGCAAAAATCAGCCCCAAACCCATGACAAGTAAAATAGAAAGGCGCATAGGTGTGGATTGAGTCTCTTGGGTTTTTCCTAAAATACCGCAAATGACTAAGGCTGCAGCCAAAGGTGCTGTGATTGAGGAGGTCAAACCTGCCGAAAGAAGCCCGAAACCCATCAGATAAGACCCCGTTTTCCCAAAAACGGGTTGTAAGCCATTTGCCACGGATTGGGCGTCTTGAATTTGCTCACTCATATTGAATGTGCCGACGATCAAGATGGCCATGGACACTAAGCCGCCTAAAATAATGGCCAGGCCAATATCCCACCGCATCCAATGAAAGGCTTTTCGGTCCTTCCATTTGTTTTTGCTCAATGATGCATAGAGAAATAGGTTGTAAGGAACCACCGTCGTCCCAATCAATGCTACCACATTGGTGAGATTGTCAGAATTAAGTCTTGGGATAAAACCACCAGCCACTTGTGACCAATCTGGTGCCAAAGCAATAGCCGTCCAGATAAATGAAATGGACATCAAAATCACAAGGAAAACCAAGAATCGCTCAATGGATCGATATTTGGCAAACCAAAGCATAGCAAAGGCAAGCGATCCTATAAAAAGATTACCCAAGTCTAAGGATAGTCCAGCTAAATCAACTTTTGGCAAAGAAATAAATACTTCCAACCCTAATCTAGCACCGGTGATATTTCCGGATTCGTAGGCGATGTTTCCAAGAACAATCGCTGAAAAAATCAATAAGATTTGGATCGATTTATAAATGAAGGGACCTGTACTTTCCCTAACAAGCTCGCCCAAATCTTTTTGGGTAGCAATCCCAATCCTTCCTGAGGTCTCCTGAAGGACAATGGTGATTAATACTGATAAACCCAAAGCCCAAAGTAATTCAAAACCGAAATTGAAGCCAGCAAGTGTACAGACCATGACAGTTCCTGGCCCGATGAAAGCTGCTGCTACAAGTGGTCCGGGACCGATATTTTGGAGGAGTTTTTTGATGGGTGACAATTTTCCTTTTCGGAAAAATAGCCTTTTGGGTAGAATTTTTGTTATAGATTCATAAAATTCTTATTTACTCGATATTTCTATGAATTGGTTGAAAATTAGCTTCAAAATCGTTGCTGTCATTTTCTTGTCTTTTGTTTTTTTTCTGCTCCTTCTTTTTAGGAATGATATTCCAAAGGATGAAATTGTGGAGAAGTATAGTCTTCCGGAGTCCCATTTCATAGAAGTGGATGGAATTAACCTGCATGTTCGTTTCCTTGGAGAGGGTATACCTGTTTTTTTGATTCACGGTAGTTTTTCTTCCTTACACACCTGGGATCAATGGCAGCAGGAGCTTAGTCCCTATTTCATGACTATTTCTGTGGATCTTCCAGGGCACGGATTGACAGGGCCGGATGATTTGCAGCGGTACTCCATCATGGATTACAGCGAACTGATACTCCGACTCGCAGATAAATTGAATCTTCCGAAGTTTCATATAGCAGGAAACTCGATGGGAGGAGCAGTAGCCATGCAAGTGGCGAGTACCAGGCCAGATCGCGTACTTTCTTTGAATCTTATCGACGCATCAGGAGCTCCAAAACCTGAGCCAAGAAATATTGAATCAAGTTCAAAAAATAATTCCAGTCGAGGTGGTGGCGCTTGGATTTTTCAGTTGGCGGGTCATCCAGTTTTTTCTAAAGTCCTGTTGAAATGTACTCCCAAGTTTCTTTTTGCAATGAATCTCAAGCAGGTCTATGGAGATGAAAGTAAAATCCCCAAAGAGGCTGTAAACCGTTATTTTGAGTTGATGCTATCCGAGGGCAACCGGCAGGCAACTTTGGACAGGCTCCGATCTCCTCGAAACAGCGATATTGATTTCAAGAGGCTGACCATGCCGACTTTGATCATGTGGGGCAAAAAGGATACTTGGATTCCCGTGACACAAGCATATCTTCTGGAAAAAGCCATTCCAGGATCTTCTTTGGTAATCTTTGATGAGGCTGGCCATGTGCCAATGGAAGAAATCCCGACAGAGACTGTCTCAAAATACCTTTCCTTTTTGGGAGTTGAGGTTAGGCCCAAGTACCTTGATGAGCCAAATATCCTGACTTATGCCTACTGATTATTTATTGATCCTAGTTCTTCTTTTTCAACTTCTAATTTTCATTTTTTTGATCTGGTCGCGCTATTCAGGCTCGAAAAATGACGCCTTTCGACAGCTAAAAGAAGAGGTGAATCAAAGCCTTTTGGAAGGAAGAAAAGAAAACCGGCAAGATCTGCTTGCTCAGTTTAGATTGGTATTTGATTCACTTCGATCGACTTCCCGAGATCAACAGGAATCTATCAAGAATTTTGCAGAGGTCTTCAGGCAAAATATCAAAGACCTGAATGCATTGCAAAAGGAAAAGTTGGAATCCATCCATCAGCGGCAGGAAGAATTGCAAAAAAGCACGGAATTGAAACTTGAAAGAATCCGTGAAACCGTAGATGAAAAGCTTCAAAAGACCTTGGAAGCCCGGCTTGGGCATTCTTTTGAATTGGTGTCAAAGCAGCTTCAGGCGGTTCAAAAAGGACTTGGAGAGATGCAGCATTTAGCAAATGGAGTAGGAGACCTGAAGCGGGTGCTGAGTAATGTCAAGAGCCGTGGCGTGCTGGGAGAGTATCAACTTCAAGCTTTATTGGAAAATATGCTTTCACCAGAGCAGTACCTGAACAATGCTTCACTTGGAAAAGGTAATCGGGAGCGGGTCGAGTTTGCGGTGAAGATGCCGGGAAATGAAGAACCGGTTTTACTTCCAATTGATGCTAAATTTCCTCAGGAATCCTATCTGCGATTAGTGGATGCATACGATAGCGGCAATGTTTCTGAAGTGGAATTTTATCGTGCTGAATTGGTCAGAGCTATTAAAAAATCGGCTTTGGACATTAGATCCAAGTACTTAAATCCACCTTACACGACTGATTTTGCTATTTTATTTCTCCCAGTGGAGAGTCTTTATGCAGAAGTGCTCAGACATCCCGGTCTTGCACAAGAAATCCAACAAGAGTACAAAGTGCTAGTGACGGGTCCTACCACACTTTCAGCGATTTTGAATAGTCTGCAAATGGGTTTCAAGACTTTGGCTATTCAACAACGAAGTTCAGAAGTTTGGCAGATTTTGGGTGCTGTGAAAACTGAATTTTCCAAGTTTGGAACCCTCATCGAGCGCACGCAGAAGAAACTTCAGGAGGCCAATGATGATTTGGATAAGCTAGTCGGAGTTCGGACACGTGTGATTCAGCGGAAACTCAAGGATGTACAAGAGATACCGCAGGACGATAGTAACAGGCTATTAAAAGAATCAGAATAGTTTACCAAATTCAGTATAATTCGCTTTATAGTCCAATTCTTCAAATTTTTCTCCTATTTCCTCATTACCATGTAGAAAGCTATTAACTTTGCCGTCAGTTTTATCACCAGAACCAATTCTATGGGGATGCACATCGTCATTGCTGGAGCGGGGGACATGGGTTACCACCTTGCAGAGCAATTGAGTTATGACAATAAGGATATCACACTGATTGATACAGAGCGAGAAGTACTGGATTATGTTTCTTCGAAGCTTGATGTCTTGACGGTGATGGGGGATGCCACCTCCATTGATGTTCTTCAACGAGCCAATGTCTCGAATGCCAGTATGCTTTTGGCGGTCACTACTTCGGAAAAAACCAATATCGTAGCTGCTGTTTTAGCAAAGCAACTAGGAGCCAAAATGGTTATGGCTAGAGTAAGAAATCACTCTTACCAAAGCAGCGAGAATATTCAATTTTTTCATAATCTAGGAATAGATAACCTGATTTCTCCTACCATGCTTTGCAGTAAGGAGATTTTCAATATGATTCAGAACTCCAGTTTTACGGAGGTTTTTGACTTTGAAGGTGGAAAGCTAAATATCGTAGGTGTCACATTGGATGAGTCTAATCCGCTTGTAAATCAACGGATTATGGATATGAGTTCCAATCCAATTTTTGAGGATATTCGGATTATTGCCATTCTTCGTGATCAGAAAACTATTATTCCGCGGGGAAGTAATATCATCCGGAATCACGATCACGTGTTTTTTATTTCTACCAAAAAACACACCGAGAGTATCCTTGAGCTGATCGGTCAAAAGAAAAGAGAAGTCAAGAATATCATGATTATCGGTGGGGATGATATGGCTTTGACCACCGCTCTGCGGCTAGAAGATCATTTTAGAGTTACCCTAGTCAATAGAGATAAGGAACGTTGTAAGTGGCTAGCAGAGCAACTTCCAAATACGTTGATAATCAATGGTGACTATAAAAACATTGAATTGCTGATCGAAGAAGGCTTGGAGCAAATGGACGCTTTTTTGGCTTTGACAGAGTCTTCTGAGACCAATATTATCACCAGTCTTTCTGCAAAGAATCACGGAGTATATAAGACTATCGCTCACGTCGATACTCGGGAGTACATTCATATCTCGCATAGCATTGGGGTTGATTCTTTGATCAATAAAAAATTGGTAGCTGCAAATGAGATATCCCGATACCTCAGAAAAGGAACCGTTGAAGCGGTTTCGGGGATTTATGGAGTAGATGCTGAGTTTATTCAGTATTCAGTTTCTAAAAACAATCGCTTGACCAAAAACCCACTGAAAGATCTTCATTTCCCGGATACGGCAATTGTCGCAGGAGTCATTCGAGGAGAAGAAGTATTTATTCCGGATGGTGAATTTCAATTGCAATTAAATGATAAGGCGATCGTTTTGGCGCTTCCTCAGGCCAAGAGTTCATTAGAAAAACTTTTTCACTAAGTATGATTCATCATCGGGAAATTGCCAAAATCATGGGAGCATTATTGGTGCTTATTGCACTACTGATGCTTCCTGCAGTTGGTTTTTCATGGTATTACGATGAGAATGCCTGGCCGCTTCTTATCTCTATGGGGATTTCTGGATTTGTGGGGGCTATTCTGTTTTTATCTTTTTCCAAACAAGACCAAAATATCCGAAAGCGGGAGGGGTATCTCATCGTTGCTTTGAGCTGGATTTTTATGAGTCTTTTTGGGATGTTACCCTATATTCTCAGTCAACAAATACCTTCTTTCGAAGATGCGATTTTTGAGACAGTTTCTGGTTTGACTACAACCGGAGCGACTATT
This sequence comes from Algoriphagus sp. NF, assembly GCF_028823735.1. NCBI lineage: Bacteria > Pseudomonadati > Bacteroidota > Cytophagia > Cytophagales > Cyclobacteriaceae > Algoriphagus > Algoriphagus sp. NF. The sequence continues at coordinate 43,391 of NZ_JAPEIB010000026.1, read as the reverse complement.
TTGACAGATATAGAAGTGATGCCCAAAGGGATTCTCTTTTGGAGAAGCATGACACAGTGGATTGGTGGTTTGGGGATTATTGTATTGACAGTAGCTATTTTTCCGCTTTTGGGAATTGGGGGAATTGAGCTCTTTGTAGCGGAATCACCGGGGCCTACTTCCGATAAAGTGCACCCTAGAATTTCTGAAACAGCAAAGAGACTTTGGTATGTATATGTCGGTTTGACCCTATCGGCCACCTTGTTGTATTGGGTAGGGGGAATGACCTTTTTTGACGCCATTAATCATGGATTGACCACGATGGCTACGGGAGGTTTTTCTACCAAAAATGCCTCCATGGCTTATTATGATTCGGCTTTTATTCAATATGTGGCCATCTTTTTCATGTTTTTGGCAGGGACCAACTTTACGATTATCTATTTTGGATTGATGGGTAAAGTGCGTCGTGTCCTGCGAAGCGATGAGTTCAAAGCCTACACAATTGCCGTTTTGGCACTTGCTGTTATTTTGTTTTACCCCATTGCTGCAGGAGGAAACGATTACGAATTAGCATTCCGAAAGTCCCTTTTTCAGGTTGTTTCCCTTGTTACTACTACGGGCTATGTGACGGATGATTACACCCAATACGGACAAGGAGCAACTTTTATTTTCTTCATGCTACTTTTCCTAGGAGGGTCTGCAGGTTCTACAGCAGGTGGGATCAAATTTGTAAGACACCTCACGTTTATCAAGAACTCTTGGTTGGAGTTCAAAAGATTGATTCATCCCCGGGCAGTGGTACCACTCGTTATTAATGGAGATCGGGTAACGGGTAGGATTATCACTCATATCATGAACTTCCTGTTGATCTATCTTTTGACTTTCGTGCTGGGTTCTTTAGCACTTTCGTTGATGGGTTATGATTTGGCAACCTCCCTCGGGGCAGTAGCTACAAGTCTTGGAAATGTAGGACCTGCAATAGGTCAGGTTGGCCCAGTGGATAATTTTGCATTCTTCTCTCCGATAGCCAAAATCTTCCTCTCTTTTATCATGCTCTTGGGAAGATTGGAGCTTTTCACGCTTTTAATCTTATTCACTCCGTTTTTCTGGCGAACCAATTAATCCTGAATTTCGAACTGAGCTTGAATTTTAGCAATTCGATCTTCCAAGCTTTCTGAGGATAGAGTGGTCCGACTTAGCCGATCGACCATGATCGGAAAGGAAAAGGGAGTAAACTGAACCGGATAGCGAATATCGATTCGTTTTCGGTTGATCTTCTTGACTGCTTTGACAAACTTTTCCTGCTCCATTTGTTGATTCAAAGCCTCTTTTTGAGCTTGCTTGAGGAGTAAGTTCTCCGGATCATACTGCTCAAATACCTGAAAAAGTAAGCTTGAATTGGACTGAATGTGCTTAAAAGTGGCTTGCTTACCCGGAAAGCCCTGAAAGACTAAACCCGAGATTCCTGCGATTTCCCGGAATTTCCTTCGGGACATTTCACTTTCATTCACGCAAAGCAATGCATCCTCCTCTAGGTTTCTTAGAGTGAAAATATCCTCCTCCAAAATCTCCTCAATGGCGATGGGACTGTCACTAAGTAGCTCAAATCCGTAGTCATTCATTGCCATATTGAAAGTCACCGGATAGCTGACAGAAATTCGATAGGCGATCATAGCACTCATCAGCTCATGAATCATCCGACCTTCAAAAGGATAAAAGAATAAATGATAGCCTTGCTTACTCTGAAAAGACTCAATCAATAAAGTATCCGGGTCTGGAACAACCGAAAGCTTGCTTTGCAGGTCTAGAATAGGAGCTATTTGCCGGACTTCCTCTGATTTCATCAGTCCTTGATTATACTCTTGAAGGATTTGAAGGATTTGGTCAGCTAGCATGGAGGAGAGCGACATTCGAGCGCCCATCCAACTCACCACATTGGTAGTCTTCTTCTCGGATACTTTTACAGTGGCAGTCAGGTCTTTTATTTTCAACAGTTCCAATGATCTCCCCGCAAAAAAGAATCGATCACCAATTTTCATTTTGGTGATAAAATATTCTTCGACTGTACCGAGGTAGGCACCATTTTTAAATTTGATTTTAATCATGGGCTCCGATACAATCGTCCCCATCGAAAGCCGGTGCTTCATCGCTATCCGCTTATTTTTTACCCGATAAAGCCCATCCTCTTCAAGTACTACTTTCAAAAAATCCTCATAACTGCTCAGTGAATCCCCTCCTTGGGTAATGAATCGGATAGTCCAATCCATTTCCTCCGAACTTAAATCCTTAAAAGAGAAAGTGTTTTTCACGATGGGATACACATCCTCTTTTCGGAATCCTACACCCACTGCAAGCGTAACCAAAAACTGAATCAAGACGTCATAGGGCATTTCAGGTGGGAATTGAGACTCTAAGCTCTCGGATTCAATGGCATTTCTCAATGCGGCTGCCTCTATCAATTCCAATGAATTTGTGGGGACAAAAAAGATCTCCGAAGGTAACCCCGGCTGATGGCCCGCTCTTCCGGCACGCTGAATAAATCTAGCTACGCCCTTTGGACTACCGACCTGAATCACCCGATCCACCGGCCTAAAATCCACACCTAAGTCCAAACTTGAGGTACAAACGACCAACTTCAACCGACCTTCATGAAGGGAATCTTCCACCCAAGCCCGGACTTTCATGTCCAATGAGCCGTGGTGCATGGCGATCCATCCAGCCCAATCGGGTCTGGCTTCCAAAAGCTTTTGATACCAAATCTCAGTTTGTGAACGGGTATTAGTGAAAAGCAAAACCGTCCTGCCTGCTTCAATGATGGGAATGACCTGCTCCATCATCCGAATGCCCAGATGTCCTGACCAAGGATATTTCTCGATTTCTGGAGGAAATACCGAGTGAAGTATGATGGGTTTGTCGATTTCAGCTTTGACCAGGTGGATGGGAAGCTTGGTGCCCAAAAGTGCCTTGGCAGCTTCCTCCATATTTCCAATAGTCGCCGAAATGCCCCAGCGTCGAAAAGTATGTTTGCAAATGGATTGGATGTACTCCAGACCCAATTGAACCTGAACGCCACGCTTATTCCCGACCAACTCATGCCATTCATCCACCACCACGCACTGAAGGTTTTTGAAAAGCTTTTCATGATCCTTTTGGGCAATCAGGATATGTAGGGTCTCGGGAGTAGTGATCAATACTTCCGGTGGTTTCCGCTTGAGTGCAGCTCGGGTTTTTGCATCGGTGTCTCCATTCCTCACAGCTACCTGCCAAGGTAAGTCCATAGAGTAGCAGACCTCTTGCATGGCTTTTTGGATATCTTGAGACAAAGCGCGGAGTGGAGTCATCCAAATGAGTTGAAGCCCATTGTTCTTTTTGCTTTTCCAATCGGTAGGATTCTTTCGGATGAAATCCAAAATAACAGCAAACCAAAGTGCAAAAGTCTTTCCTGATCCCGTAGGTGCATTGAGTAGACCCGATTTGCCATCGAGGTAGTCCTTCCAGGTAGTTTTCTGGAATTCAAAGGCTTCCCAATTTTTCGCTCGGAAGTATGCTAATGCTGGTTCTAGATTTTTATCCTCCATAAAGGTCGAGTAGGGATCGGAGTTCTTGGAGTGTATTGGCCTCTTCTTTTGGTTTGTCTTTTCTCCACCTCAATATTCGTGGAAAACGAAGTGCAATCCCACTTTTGTGACGGGGGCTGTCCTGAATTCCTTCAAAAGCAATTTCAAATACCAATTCAGGTTTGACCGTACGCACCGGGCCAAAGCGTTCTTTGGTGTTCTTTTTTACAAATTGATCCACTTCCCGCATTTCGGCGTCAGTTAACCCTGAGTAGGCTTTGGCAAAGGGGACTAATTGATCTTCATCCCAAACTGCAAAGGTATAATCGCTGTATAAATCAGCCCTTCTTCCATGTCCTTTTTGGGCATAAATCATCACCCCATCAATAGTCAGCGGATCGATTTTCCATTTCCACCAATTCCCACGCTTTCGACCGGTCTCGTAGGGACTGTTTTTGTGTTTAAGCATCAGTCCTTCTGCGAAATGCGCACGAGAGTCTTCACGGACGACGGCTAATTTTTCCCAAGACTCAGTAGTCAAAGGGTCGGATAGTTCAAAATGATTGTGATCAACTTGTGCAAATAAAGATTCCAGTTGACTTCTTCTGCTTGATAGTGGCAGTTCTCGTAAATCTTTACCTTCCCACTCCAAAAGGTCATAAGCCAAAAAGCTCACGGGTGCATCTTTCAAGATTTTCTTGGAGACATTTTTCCTTCCTATTCGAGTTTGCAGCAATGAAAAAGGGAGGGGTTGCCCATCCCGAAAAGCCAATATTTCCCCATCTAAAACAGTCCCATCTGGTAGAGAGGCGGCCAAATCCATTAATTCAGGAAATTTCTCGTTCACCAATTCCTCACCACGGCTCCAGATAAAGAACTCGTTTTTTCGGGAAATGACTTGTCCTCTGATGCCATCCCATTTCCATTCTGCTTGCCAATCATCCAAAGATCCAAGTTCTTGAGGTTCTGATTCGAGTGGATGGGCTAAGTAAAATGGATAGGGTTTGGATAAATCCTGTTGATTTTGGCTTTGGTCAAATAGATCTTGAAAGCTGATTTTTTCAGGGTCCCAATTTCCCATCAGGGCGTAAGCAATTTCTGATTTTTCCCGATCCAGGAAATTTGCGAGGGCTTGTGTGATCAAGTTTTGGCTGACACCGATTCGAAATCCTCCGGTGATTATTTTATTGAAAACAAAGCGCTCCATTCTATCCAGCCGACTCCAAGAATCAATTAGAAATGCCTTTTTATCTTCATCATCGAGTCCTTTTAGATTCTGTAGTTTTTGAATCCAGGCACTCAGGTCCAGCTCATGGGTCTGGGTAGGAAGGGGGAGTAAGAGCGAAATGGTTTCGGCCAGATCTCCGACAGTATGATAGCATTCTTCAAAAAGCCAGGCCGGAGTTTTTGACATTTCCATGCACCATTCGCGGAGTTGCTTTGTCGCGATTTGTCTTTTGGGCCTTCGATGAGTGAAAATCGCAATAGCCCAAACTTTTTCCTGATCTGAAGCAGCGTAAAAAAATTGATCCAAGGCTGCCAATTTATCTTTGGTTTTATTGGACTGATCGAGCTGTGTGATCAACTGCGAAAAATGCTTCATTCTGAAATTTAAAAGGATAATGTGACTTTAGTCCGCAAGGAATTGCCGAAAATCAATAATTTTATGAGAAAACGAACAGGTTTTGTAAATCTGACGTTTTAGCTATGAAAACTGAACAAGCATGAAAAAGTTACTTCTGAGTATAATGATAATAGGTTTGGGGTTTGCCTGCAGTGATCCCGAGCCAGATATTTACACGGGAAAAGTCGCTGAATACGAATTATATAAGTCCTCAGACTTTGATTTTAATGGCACCTTGACTGTCAAAGAATTGGTAGGAGGAAAGCTGGAACTTAGTATTATCCTAGATGGCGCAAATAGCAATTCCAATGTAAGTTATCCCGCACACCTTCATTTCGGCAACTATCAATTGCAGGATGCTCCGATTGCCTTTGTACTGAATTCCGTCCCTGCAAATTCACTTCAAAGCGTGACCGTTCTTGAGCAATTATCTGATGGATCTAAGTTGAGTTTTGAGGATTTTGCGCTATTTGAAGGGCATGTCAAAATTCACTTAGCGAATGATGGACCAGATTATGAAGTTATCTTGGTGGCTGGTGATATTGGTTTAGCAGCTGAGCAGTCTGTTTTCGATCCCTCCAAAATGGCAGTTTGCGGTAAGGATTTTTAATTGTGTCAATGACATTTAAAAAAGCACCTCAATAGAATGCTTTTTTAATTAACTCTGAATACTAAAATCAACGACCATGATCTTTTCTTTAATTTATAGTTTTTGTTTCTTGGTTTTGATTCCAAATTTTAGTGAAAAAATAGACGCTTATTTTCAAGATGAAGACAAACTAATGGGAGTTTGGATAATGGTTAAGTCTGAAAAATATGGAATTATTCGTGATGATGAATCCATTGATCAAAAATATACTTATGCGTTTAAAAAAAATGGTGATTATATTCTTGATTTTAGAATTGTTAGAAAGCAACTACAAGAATCCGATATGTCAATAATGGATTATCCTAAAATTAAGTGGTCGATAATTGAAGATTCTCTTGAGTTAAGAGCCTTTAGTTCAAATGGGAACTATTTAGGCTCTACTTCTTATCAATTCCATTTCAATGGAGATACCTTGGTCTTGGAAAATTCAATTTTAAAAGAATCATTCTTAAAAAGAAAAGAGAAATAGTCCTCCAAATTAGGAATTGAATTATTAATGAATTAATAATAATAAAAGGCCGTCCTCATTGAGAACAGCCTCCTATTTTTGGTATTGATTTGATTTTTTTTGAAGCAGGTTTTATTTAAGTTTTTCATTTTTCAAACTTCAAGCTTCCTGCTCCCAACTTTAGAATCAGTCTTCAACAGACTCAAATAAGTCAATTTTTGTACTTTTCACCTTTTCCTCGAAAGCCTTCCAGTCACCTGCAAGGAACTCATCCAAGACGGCAATTGCTTCATCAGCAGCTTCCTTCGCATGGTTTAGCGTTCGCTGTTCTGTTGGTCCTGGTGCTGAATAAGAGCTGCCTGCATAGCGTCTTGGCACAAATTGAAGGCTCATGGTAGTAGGGTACAGATTTCGAACAATTCCCTGTCCTTCTCTTGTTGGGCCGTTGAAAGCTTCCTTCACTGTATCCAATTTTTTCTTGATCTCTTTGGCAGCTTCAGCAAGTGCCTTTGCCTCCTCAGAATCCAAGTCTTTGGTCATATCCTGTACCTTTTTGATGGTTTTTTCTGCTTCGTCCATTTGATGGTTAGCCTTGTTCATTCTGCTTTGCAAAGCTTCCATTTCCTTCATGAATGCATCCTTTGCCTGAAGATCAGCAATTCGAGTTTCAATTCTTGGATCTGAATGAACGGTGATCATGGTTTCAGCTTTTTCCTCCCCATAGACAAATTCTACTTTGTAGGTACCAGGGATGACATCTCCTCCAGAAGGCTCAAAGAATCTGTTTCTATTGGTTCGCTCTCCATAATATTCAGCAGTTGACTTTCTATCGAGATTCCAATTTACCCGATTGACTCCTTTTTCTGGTGTAGTCTTCAGCGTCCGGATTTGCTCGCCTGCCTGATTGTAGATATTTACCGTAACGGTGTCCAGCTTTTCTTTGTCATCATTCAAAATGAAGCTCAAGCGGCCGCCTGTCTCCCGGTTTTCACCGGCATATTTTCCATCAGCAGGGAATCGCTCTCCGTGAGGCTGCTGAATTTCCACTTGATAAGCATCTGGAGCAGGAACTGCAGTGATTTTGGCCGCAGGCATGGCTCCGTTATTAGCAGCGAAAATCCGCAAAGGACGAATATCATCGAGTACCCACATGGATCGGCCAAATGTACCGATCACGAGATCCGCTTCTCTTTCCTGAATGGCCATGTCGTAGGTAGAAACGGCTTTTGGATAGCCATGTTCCCACTTGTTCCAGGTTTTTGCCTTGTCAAATGAAACATACAATCCGTATTCGGTACCCAAGAACACTAAGTTAGGCTCTACAGGGTCCTGCTTAATTGAAAGCGTATACCCCCAGACTTTGGAATCGTCAGCTATGCGCGTAAAAGTTTTTCCAAAATCGCTGCTGTGATAAGCATAAGCAGTGAAGTCATTGTTTCGGTAGTTATTGGCAATCACCCAAACCTCTCCTGCAGCATACTTGGAAGCTTGAATCTGCGCGATCCAACTTGCCTTAGGCAGTCCGGGAAGTTTTGAAGCAACATTTGTCCAATTTTCACCACCATCCTGAGTGACTTGAAGGTTGCCGTCATCAGTGCCTACCCAGATTACATCCGAGTCCACAGGGCTAGGAGCGATGGAAATAATCGTCGTATGGTTTTCAGCACCGGTAATATCAAATGTAAGACCTCCAGTTTGCTGCTGACGCTGCTTGGTAGAGTCATTGGTAGTCAAATCAGGAGAGATGATTTCCCAAGTTTCTCCACTGTCGCTGGACTTGTGTAAAAACTGTGATCCGTAATACACACCGTTTTCATTGTGGGGATCTTCTGCGATCGCTGCATTCCAGTTGAATCGTAAGAAAACATCCTTGTCCGGATGCGTAGGTCGGATGAATCGGTTGTGGCCGGTAAGTTTGTCAAATCGGGATAGATTTCCACCCTGTGACATGGTATATCCAAATCTAGAATTTGCCGGATGTGGAACGACATCGAATCCATCACCAAAAGAGATTTCCTGCCAATAAGTATTTCGGATACCGTCTCTTCTCCAGACATAAGCCGGACCTACCCAAGAGCCGTTGTCCTGCATTCCTCCATAGATATTGTATGGAAGTTCATTGTCTACATTGACGTGATAGAATTGTCCGACAGGTAGTTTTTCTGCAAAATACCAGTTTTTGCCACCATCTCGGGTAATGTTTAACCCTCCATCATTCCCGTCCATCATGAGCTTGGGATCATTAGGATTGATGTACCAGGCATGGTGGTCTGGGTGAACGCCCGCATACTGCAAGATTTGGGTAAATGACTTTCCACCGTCTTCGCTCATTCCCACACGAGAATAGAGTGTGTAGATACGGTTTTCATTTTTAGGATCGGCGTGAATTTCAAAGTAGTAAAATGGTCGATCGCCTATTTCTGGCTTATCATTGATCATTTTGAAATTTTCGCCTCCGTCTTCAGAAACGTAGAGTGCGTTCTTTTTGGACTCAACTAAAGCATATACTTTGCTGCTGTTTGCGGCAGAAATGGCAAGTCCCATACGACCATAGTCGCTTTTTGGAAGGCCATTTTTATCATCTAGCCTTTTCCAGTTTTCACCACCATCATGTGTTACATATAAACCAGAAGAAGGTCCTCCTGATTCGAAAAACCACGGATAACGGCGATGCTGCCACATGTTGACAAACAGTTTGTTTGGATTATTGGGGTCCATGATCATTTCACCCACTCCCGTTTTTTCGTCGATGTAAAGGATTTTATCCCAAGTCTTTCCTCCATCTGTGGTTTTGTAAAGACCGCGCTCTTCCTGCTCTCCCCAAGGAGAACCGATTGCACCCACATACACGGTATTGGGATCGTCAGGATGAACGATAATTCGGTGGATGGCTCGAGTTTTTTCCAAACCCATCAGCTCCCAAGTTTTGCCTGCATCTAGGGATCTGTATACTCCATATCCCAGATTTAGCGAGTTTCGAGGGTTTCCTTCTCCGGTTCCAATCCAGATTACAGAAGGGTTTTTCTGATAAATGGAAATCGCTCCAATGGAATGGACAACCTGCTCATCAAAGATTGGCTCCCAATGGATGCCACCTGATGTAGATTTCCAAAGTCCGCCAGAGGCAGAACCAGCATAAATGATGGAAGGATTATCATCTACAGCATCAATAGCCGTGATTCTTCCACTCATCCCTGCAGGTCCCACATTTCTTGTTTTCATGGATTTGAAAAGATCCATGTCCACATCTTGTGCAATGACTGTTGAGCCCAAAAGGAACATCAGCCAGAGAGTAAAGAGTTTTCTCATAGAATTGGTGATTTTTTCTTTAAATAAAATAAAACTAATCCACCCATTTTTAATTTTTATTCTAATGGATTCAAAATGTGCTGAACAGGAAGTTCTTTCTAAAAATTGATTATCGGTTTGGTGGGTCAGTGCATTTTTCCTTTTCTTTAAGAAAAAATTAAAAATATATGTCGAATCGTTATCAAAAGCCTGTATTAGGGCTTTTTCTATTCCTTTTTGGTTCAGTGGCCTGGGCTCAAACTGGTCGTTTCCAACAGGCGGTGGATTATCAGATGGAAGTATCCATGGATGTGAATACCAATCAGTATCAAGGTACGCAGCGCCTAGTTTATTCCAACAACTCGCCTGACACGCTGCATCGAGTTTTTTACCACTTGTATTACAATGCTTTTCAGCCGGGAAGTATGATGGATGTGCGGTCTCGTACCATTGCTGACCCAGACCGTAGGGTAGGAGATCGGATTTCAAAGCTTTCTCCTGATGAGATTGGTTATTTGCATGTCAAAAATCTAAAAGTGAATGGAAAAACTGCCGAAGCGAATGAGGTGGGTACCATCCTAGAAGTGACCCTTCCAGAGCCGATTTTACCTAACTCCCAGGCTACTTTAGAATTAGAATTTGATGGCCAAGTCCCTGTTCAGATCAGAAGATCTGGTCGTGATTCTGAAGAAGGAGTTCGCTACTCCATGTCACAGTGGTATCCGAAATTAGCTAACTACGATGAGCAAGGTTGGCATGCCAATCCATACATCGGACGGGAGTTTTATGGAATTTGGGGAGATTTTGATGTGAAAATCACCATCGATAAGGAATACACTATCGGAGGTACGGGATACTTGCAAAACCCGAATGAAATTGGTCATGGCTACCAAGATGAAGGTGTAACTGTACCAGAACCAACGGGTGAAACACTTACTTGGCACTTCAAAGCTCCAATGGTTCATGATTTCATGTGGGGAGCAGATCCAAAATACCAACACGATAAGGTGTTGATGGATAATGGAATTACCGTTCACCATTTCTTCATTCCTGGAGAAAAAACGTCTGAGAATTGGGAGAAACTGAAAGAATTCACCCCAAAAGCGATCGAATATATGTCCAAGCACTTTGGTCAATATCCGTACAAGCAGTTTTCTGTAGTACAAGGTGGAGATGGAGGAATGGAATATGCCATGTCCACTCTAATTACCGGAGAGCGTAGCTTACCATCTTTAGTAGGGGTGATGGTTCACGAATTAGCACATAGCTGGTATCATGGGGTCTTGGCTACCAATGAGTCTTTGTATCCATGGATGGATGAAGGGTTTACCTCTTATGCTACCAATTTGACTATGGGAGAAATTATGTCACGTGGTAGATCTAATGTACATGCTGGCAGTTACCGTGGATACTTTGGTTTGGTAGCATCTGGACTAGAAGAGCCTTTGGCTACACACTCAGATCATTATCATACAAACCGTGCCTATGGGGCTGCAGCTTATTCCAAGGGTGCTGTTTTCATGGAGCAGATGGGCTATGTGATTGGAGCAGAGGTTAGGGATCGTGGATTACTTCGATACTTCAATGAGTGGAAGTTCAAGCATCCAAACGTGAATGATTTGATCCGAATCATGGAAAAAGAAAGTGGCTTGGAGCTAGACTGGTACAAGGAATATTTCGTCCATACCACTAAGACTATTGATTATGCGATCAAAGAAGCTAAAGCCAATGGTGAAAAAACCGAAATTACGCTTCAGCGGGTGGGCTTGATGCCTATGCCTGTGGATTTGGTCATTACCTACAAGGACGGAACCCAAGAGTCCATTTATTTGCCATTGGTGATCATGCGGGGGGAAAAAGCTCAGGAAGCAGGAACACCTACTCGCATCCATACTGAAAAATGGGGCTGGGTTAATCTGGAAAAAACACTTGTTGTTGATAGAAATCTAGAGACCATTAAATCAATCGAAATTGATCCAACCAAGCGAATGGCGGATGTACAGCCAGAAAATAACAAAGTAGAGTTTTAAGGCTCTACTTTTTAGGCATAAAAAAAGGTGACCATTTGGTCACCTTTTTTATTTTCAGTAGGATCAACCAGCGTTCTTCATATCTTGTACTTCTTTACGGATATCTTGCGCTAGGTTTTTCAAGTCTTGCATGCCTTTACGAACACGTGTACCAGCTGCCTGATTTCCTTTAGAATAGAACTTATCGAAATCAGCTTCGAGGTCCATTACAAGATTTTTTACTTCGTCAAATCTGCTCATAGTAAAAGTAGTTTTTTTAGGTTGATGATAATTTTATAGGGTCAATATAGCCCAAATACTTACTATTTCAATCCTAATGGCCTTTTTTTTGAAAATTTTTTACTCACCAAATGTAATGGCAAGTTCAGAATTCCTGTATTGACCACTGGTCAGTTTTTCTTTCACTGCTGCAAATGCTTTTACAGTTTCATTTACATCTTCTAAAGTATGAACAGCTGTAGGGATTAACCTCAAGATAATCATGCCTTTAGGTACTACAGGGTAAATCACTACTGAACAGAAGATGTTGTAATTCTCTCGCAAATCATGCGAAAGGGCCGCAGCTTCACCTACAGTACCATTTAATACTACTGGCGTTACAGGAGAATTTGATTTTCCAGTGCTGAAACCTTCATCATGTAGTCCTTTTCGAAGGGCATTGACAATTTTCCAAAGATTATTCTTAAGCTCAGGTCGAGTTCTTAGTAGTTCCAATCGCTTCAAACCACCCTCTACCAAGATCATTGGAAGTGATTTGGCGAAGATTTGAGAACGCATATTAAAGCGTAGGTAGTGAATTACTTTTTCATCACCAGCAATGAAAGCTCCGATAGAAGCCATAGACTTGGCAAAAGTGGAGAAGTACAAATCCACTTCTTCAATTACTCCTTGCTCCTCATGTGTACCAGCACCTGTTTTACCCAAAGTACCAAAACCATGTGCATCATCTACAAGAAGACGGAATTGAAACTTTTTCTTCAGATCGCAAATCTCTTTCAACTTGCCCTGATCACCAGTCATTCCGAAGACACCTTCCGTAATGAATAGGATACCTCCGCCTGTTTCTGCTGCAAGCTTGGTCGCTCTTTCCAATTGCTTTTCTGCATTTTCGATATCATTATGCGGATACACATATCGCTTACCCATGTGCATTCTAAGAGCATCGATGATACAGGCGTGGCATTCTGAATCATATACCACGACGTCCTTACGATCAAGTAGTGCATCGATTACCGACATGATACCTTGATAGCCGTAGTTTAGTAGGTATGCTTTTTCTTTTCCTACAAATTCAGCAAGTTCACTTTCAAGCTGCTCGTGAAGGGTAGTCTGTCCTGACATCATTCGAGCGCCCATTGGATAGGCAGCTCCCCACTTAGCAGCTGCATCAGCGTCAGCTTTACGAACTTCAGGGTGATTGGCAAGTCCTAGGTAGTTATTCAATGACCAGGTCAAGACCTCTCGACCTTGAAACATCATGCGGGGTGCAATCTCTCCTTCTAGCTTTGGAAACATGTAGTACCCGTCTGACCAAGCTGAATGTTTGCCTAGTGGACCTAGGTTGGTTTGTAGTTTTGCAAATAAATCCAAGGTGATATTATTTATGATTAAGCAATAATTTTTCGGTTTTAAAATTCGCCAAAAATACAACTTATATGCCTACCAAGCAAAAAAGCAAAATGGCTTGGCCTAATCTTTATTTTAAGTCAAATATATTTGTTTTCTTCGCTTTTTAGATTCGATAGACCCAAACCCAACTTTAGAACATGAGAAAAATTCAAAAACTCCTTGTTGCCAATCGAGGTGAAATTGCCCTTCGTATCATGCGCTCTGCAAAAGAGCTTGGGATAAAAACAGTTGCCGTTTACAGTGAAGCTGATCGGCTTTCCCCTCATGTCAAATACGCAGATGAGGCAGTTTGCTTGGGGCCACCACCTTCATCCGAATCTTATTTGTTGGGTGACAAAATCATCGAAGTTTGCAAAGATCTTAAGGTAGATGCAATTCATCCAGGCTACGGTTTCTTGTCTGAAAATGCAGTTTTTGCAAAGAAAGTTACCGATGCGGGATTGCTTTTCGTCGGACCTTCTCCGGAGTCTATTGAAGTAATGGGAAGTAAACTGGCCGCGAAACAGGCAGTATCCACTTACGATATTCCTTTGGTGCCTGGTACAGAGGAAGCCATTTCTGATATTCCTGCTGCGAAAGAGCGAGCTGCAGAAATCGGCTATCCTATCCTGATCAAAGCTTCTGCCGGAGGTGGGGGAAAGGGAATGCGAATAGTGGAATCGGAAGCAGATTTTGAGGAGCAAATGCAACGCGCTGTCAGCGAGGCGCAATCTGCTTTTGGGGATGGTGCAGTTTTTATTGAAAAGTTTATTACTTCCCCACGTCATATTGAGATACAGGTCTTGGGAGATCAGCATGGAAATGTCGTTTATCTCTTTGAGCGGGAGTGTTCGATTCAGCGAAGACATCAAAAGGTAATTGAAGAAGCTCCTTCAGCTGTAGTGAGCCCTGAAATGAGGAAAGCAATGGGAGAAGCGGCCGTTGGTGTGGCCAAAGCCTGTAATTATTTTGGAGCTGGGACAGTGGAATTTATCGTTGACGGAGATCTGAATTTCTACTTCCTAGAAATGAATACCCGCTTGCAAGTAGAGCATCCTGTCACCGAGATGATCACTGGGAAAGACCTGGTCAAAGAACAGATTTGGATTGCAGAAGGCAGGGAATTACAGTTTGCTCAAGAGGATTTGACAATCAATGGACATTCGGTAGAGGTCCGTGTATATGCTGAAGATCCAAAAAATAATTTCCTTCCGGATATTGGGAAGCTTCAAACTTACCAGAGACCACAAGGGCCGGGAATTCGGGTAGATGATGGTTTCGAGGAAGGAATGCAAATTCCGATTTATTATGACCCGATGATTTCAAAGCTGATTACACACGCTGAAAATCGGGAAGCCGCGATTTCAAGAATGATCCGGGCTATCGATGATTATCAAATCACAGGAATTCAGACTACTTTATCATTTTGCCGCTTTGCTTTGCAGCATGAGGCTTTTGTGAGTGGAGATTTTGATACCAAGTTTGTAGAGAAATATTTTACTCCGGATGTACTGGATGATTCACTTTCCGATGAAGAGGAGTCACTTATTGCGGCTTTGGCCGTAGAGTTTTTTGAAAAAGAAAAACAGGCAACTCAAGTGTCAGGAGAAAGTGCGAAAAGTAATCAGAACTCGGCATGGAGAAAAAGATTGAAAATAGATGGCTGAAATCCTTCCTCTTCGAGCATGGCGATATGCTGAGACTTTCAATTCCAAAGTAGAAGAACTTACCGCGCCACTTTTCGATGTTGTTTCTTCCAAGCAACGGGAGCTTTTGTATGAAAATCCCTTAAACAGCATTCATCTTTCTGTCCCAAAGGGCGCTGATCCGGGAAAAGAGGCCTTTGAAACACTTCAGAAGTGGAAATCAGAGGGAATCCTCCGTCAGGATTATCTGCCCGGAATCTATGTTTACTATCAATACTTCCGACTTCCCGGGGAGACCACAGAGCGCTGTCGAAAGGGTTTTATAGCACAAATCAAAGCTTATGACTGGGAAGAAAAGCAAATCTTACGGCATGAAAACACCATCGTTTCTGCTGTAAATGATCGAGTAGATCTTCTTAAAAAGGCTAAAATTCAAGCATCTCCAACCCATGGATTATACGATGATCCGGAATTCAAACTAGAGCAATGGATGGATGAAGCTATTCAGAGCCCTCTTTATGAATTGGAAGATTATCAGGGGGTTAGGGAGGTATTGTCGGTGATCCATGATCGGCAGGTGATTTCCGAGTTTTTGGATTTGCTTGCGCAAAAGCAGGTTGTCTTGGCAGATGGTCATCATCGGATAGAAGGGAGTATAGCTTTGAGGAAGGAAATGAAAGATGAATTTCTGGACCGCAAGTGGAAAGCTCATGACTACCACCTGATGTATTTGACAAATGCGGCATCAGATGATCTGAAAATTCTGCCAACCCACAGACTATTTTATGGATTGACCGATAGTCAAGATTCCTTTTTAGATAAATTATCAGCTTGGTTCGAAGTCAAGAAATTTGGGGATGCTGAAGAAATCGGGAATTATGCCCTGCACAAGCCATTTTCTTTTGGTTTGCTACTAGGAGAGGAGGGATATGTACTCGAATTAATTCCAGAGAAGTACCAGACTATCAATCATGATTTACCGGAAGTGATTCGAAAGCTGGACCTTGCTGTTTTACATGAGGTGGTTTTCAATCAAATCTTGGGAATCAATCGAGAAGAACAGAGGAATTCATCACAGATTGCCTATGAGCGGAATTTCGCTCGCTGTCTTAGGCAGGTCAGATCGGGTCAGGCTAGCTTTGCTTTGATCACCCGAGAACTTTCAATGCGAACTGTCATGGAAGTTTGTCAATCAGGGCATTTGATGCCGCAAAAATCTACGTACTTTTATCCTAAGGCTTTGAGCGGGCTGCTTTTTGCCAGTATCGAGCAAAGCGAATTTGAATTCAACTATGATGCGTTTTTTAGAAAATCTGAAGGATAAGAAAATCATTTTAGCCTCCAATTCACCTCGTCGGCAGGAATTGCTTCGAGGCCTGGAGATTGAGTTTGAGATCAAATCCAGTCCGGTGGACGAATCCATTCCTTCCGATATTCCGGCCGAATACGTAGCTGCTTACCTTTCTAAATTGAAATCAGAATCCTTTCCCGATGAACTTCTGGAAAACGAGATTTTGATTACTTCTGATACTGTGGTGATTGAAAATGGGCATGTTTTAGGTAAGCCCCAATCCGATCAGGAGGCCTTTGATATGATCAAAAGCCTATCAGGAGCCACTCATACAGTGATGACTGCTGTCACCATCAAGGATCGTCTGAAAAGAATCACCTTAGAAGATGAGACCTTGGTCACTTTTCGATTTTTGGAGGAAGAGGAGATTTGGCATTATATCAAAGATTACAAGCCATTTGACAAAGCCGGAGCCTACGGTATTCAGGAATGGATTGGTTTCATTGGTGTTTCCCGGATTGAAGGCTCGTATTTTAATGTCATGGGTTTTCCGCTCCACTTGGTTTATGAGCAATTGAAAAAGTGGTGATTTTATTTCGCCAATTTCAAAATCCGCCAAGCTCCCAAACTCACCAAAACGAATACGAATGCCCCGATGATCAAATCTGGGAGGGAGGAATCTAGCCAAAGGACCATCAAGCCGGCAATGATTACACCTGCATTGATCAAGATGTCATTGGAGGTGAAAATCATACTTGCCTTCATATGGGCTTGCTGACTTTTTGATTTTTGCAAAAGGTAAAGACACCAGGCATTTGCAATCAATGCCAAAATCGAAATAATGATCATCCACTGGTAATCAGGTCTTTCATCCACATTCAGAAATCTTCTGACCACTTCATAAAATCCACCGGCTGCCAATAAAAGCTGAAAAACACCTGCTATTCCTGCTACTTGTTTTTGTCTCGTGATGCTGCTTCCTACGGCAATGAGGCTAAGCGCATAAACCAAGGAATCGGCAAGCATATCCAGGCTATCGGCCACCAATCCCATGGATCCCGCTAGCCATCCGAAAATCATTTCAATCAGGAAGAATGAAAAATTTATGATCAGAACTGTCCACAGAAGCTTTTTCTGAACTCCGTCCTCAGTCTTTTTAAATTTCTCAATCTCGGTCGTTTGAATAAATTTGCTTCCAAGGTTTAACTCCTCGAGTGCAGCCGAGATTTCCTTCACATCTCCTTCATGCGAGACATCCAAAATCCTTTTCTCCAAGTCAAATGAAAGTCCTGCTATTCCCTTTACATTTTGAAGTTTCATCCGAATCATGGTTTCTTCGGATGGACAATCCATTTGAGGAATTGAAAAAGTAGACCTGTTCATTTTAATAATTAAGTACCTGTTGTAAACTTACCCGAAGGATTTGTCCCATATTTTGGCAACTCATAAACTTTTGGTTTTTGTAATGCCTTGCCAATTCTCTCCTTAGGCTATCGATATTTTCTAAGGGTGAAATCTGATCATTTTCCATCGCCTGAAGGATTGATTCAATTTCTTGCTTAGATGATTTGACTCGGGTAGCGATCAGGGCTCGCTCTTCCCGCTGATATTGGCGCATAGATTCCGGAGTGATGTATTTCATGCCCAATTGGATCAGGACATTATTTTCCTTGAAATATTGGGGTAGGTAGATAGACTTTTTACCCTCATAGGATTGCTGATCAAAGTCAATAGCCCGGATCCGATAATTGGTTTCTTCAAAGTCTGGAGTCACATCGATTACAAAATTTGAAGAATGCATGTCTCCTAACAATCTTACGAAGCAGCGCTCATTGAATTTTACAAACTCTTTCGCCAATCGAATGGGATTCAGGTGGGAATCCTGCATATGCAATCGCATAAATTTATCTCCAGGAATTCCTGCGATATGCTCCTCAATCAGGGTGTTTCGATGTACGAGGTAGCTAATTCTGTTGGGAGAAAGTAAATGTTCCAGCTCTAGCCCGTAAACCCTTGAGGCGTCCGCATTTTTGATGTAGAAATAGTCAAAATTATCATTGATCCGGTTTACGATCCGAATTCGGAAGGGCTGAGTATTCCCATAAATGCAGAGATCAATTCGATCAATGTAAAGGTGCTCCATGACAGACATGTCACCTCCGGCTTTTAGGATTGCATAGATTCGCTTGACATTGTAATGAATCTCTTCACGGTCAGTCTGCTCATAAAAAACAGTTTCCCACAACGTATCCTGCTCTTTGGAGTCATATAATGCAATTGAATCCTTGTATCGAAGCAGTTCATCATAGTGAATTGGGATATCCACTTCTCTTCCATGATTGATCAGGTAATCTCTCAGCCCTTTACTGATGGGATAGACTTGCTTCTTTTTGCTGATCAATGCCATCGATACTACAATTCTACTTTTTGACTTTTTCGCAGATTTCGATCAAAAATAAAGGGTCCAAAAGGAAGAACTGAAGCAATCAATGCAAAGAATGTCCGGCTAAAATTCCATTTCAGTTTGGAAGCCGTAGGAAAAACCACATAGATATAGATGACAAATAATACCCCGTGAATCCAACCAACTACGGTGACTGCCATTGGGAGTTCATAGATATATTTGAGCGGCATAGCTATGAAGAGGAGTACCAAAAAAGATATTCCTTCGATTAAGCTTATCCATTTGAAGCGCTTGGCCCATTTTACTTGTTCGGTATTCATTTAGCTGATATTAAATAGGGTTTGAAGGTTTTCCCAGAGCTTCTTTTTCAGTGCTCTATCCATGCTAATTTGTGTGAGAGAATCAGCAAATAGGTATTCGGTTTCCTCCTCGGTTTTGATTTGATAGGAAGGAATCGGCAGGGCGTTGATAGGGTGTGAGATCTTTCCAAACTTAATGACCTTGTGAGCATTGATTGCCTGAAAATCCTCCAGACTTTTACCCTTCAATTCTTCACTGCTCAAAAGCCCCACATCACTCATGGAATGATTTACAGCCGAAACCATCTTCGACAGCATATCCATCACTTCATCTGCAAGCTCGTCTTCCTCATGAAGGATCAAAATCCCTTTGGCAAATTGCCCTCTAATGATTGGAGCAACAGGTTCTTTTACCTCATCCGCGACACTGGAATCATCCACAGGCGGAGCTTGATCGTAGCTAGGAGTTGTTTCTTTTTTAACCGCTTTTCCTAGCTCTGTTTTTTCGGGGGATATAATTTGATAAATCTCTTCTGGAACCAAGTATAAATCTTCGTTCAGGAGTAATTTCAGACTATGTAGTGAGTCACTTTCCATGCTTGAAAATTGCTTAAAAATTGGTCACCTCCCAAAAAAAAAGGAGACTTTGTTAGTCTCCTGATCGAATTATTGCGGAATGTCCAAATTGAAAATGGATTTAAGCTCCACCGCATCCTCTGGTTTCATTCGTTTGGCTAAGACTAAGCGTAGCTGTCGTCGTCTCAGTGCTCCTTCGTAAAGCTCAATTTCTTCTTTTGTTTCTGTCACCACCTCAGGGACTTCTATCGGTTTGCCATTTTGATCTACTGCTACAAAGGTGAAAAATGCCCGGTGAGTGACCGTCTTTTTGTTAGCAGGAATATCCTCAGCCGTGACTTCAATGTGTACCTCCATGGAAGAGTTGAAAGCCCGAGTGACTTGAGCTGCCAGGGTCACCACATTTCCCAAAGCAATTGGCTGTTTGAAGGAAATGCTATCTGCAGAGGCTGTGACTACGATTCGATTGGAGTGCTTCTGTGCAGCAATGGCGGCCACCACATCCATCCAGTGCATGAGTCTTCCTCCCATCAGGTTATTCAAGGTATTGGTATCGTTGGGCAATACCATCTCTGTCATGATAGTTGCCGAATCTTTAGCGAATTTTTTCTTAGCCATATTTCAATGATTTGAGACAAAAATAAAAATTATATTCTAAATAATGGCTTGCATTTATTTTGAAACAAAATTTTATTCTGATTCAATTGCAATTACCGCCAGCCATCTTTTCCCAACAGAGGGACAAAAGCGAAATAGTCATATTCTTCAGAAGTATATTTGCCGCCTTTTTGTTTGGTGATTTTGAGCATTTTTTGACGGCTTCGGTCACCTACAGGGATTACTAAAATTCCTCCCGGCACCAATTGATCGATTAGTGCATCAGGGACTACAGGTGCCCCTGCAGTTACCAAAATCCGGTCAAATGGAGCGTGACTTGCCAAGCCCTGAGATCCATCCCCGTAGAAAAGCTTCATATCAGTGATCCCAAGCCTATTAAGGAATTTTTTGGTCCCCTCGAAAAGCTTCTTTTGATATTCGATGGTATAAACTTCTGCTCCCATTAAGTGAAGAATACTTGCCTGATAGCCTGAGCCTGTTCCAATTTCCAAGATTTTTTGACCGGGCTTTACGTCTAAGAGCTGAGTTTGAAAGGCAACCGTATAAGGCTGGGAAATGGTCTGACCCTCTCCAATCGGGAAAGCTTTGTCTTCATAAGCATGAGAAACTAGCGCTGAGTCAAAGAAAAAATGTCTGGGTAGGGTATTGATCGCTTCTAGGACTCGTTCGTCAGAGATTCCCTTCTGCTTGATCTCCCGAACGAGAGCTTTTCTTTTACCCTTGTGAAGGTAGGTGTCTTCGAGCTTGAGAAGTGGCATATTTTATTTGGATTCACGTCGAAGATAAGTGATTATTTGGCTTAATTTGAAACCCTTTAGGGCATTTTGTACTTAATCATTGAAACTCAATCAAAAAGAAATCACGCATGTTCACTGGTATCATCGAATCGTTTGGCACGGTAAAAGAAATCGTAAGAGAAGGCTCAAACGCACATTTTTTATTGGAGTCCAATTTAGCTCCTGAACTGAAGGTCGATCAATCGCTTGCTCATGATGGGGTTTGCCTGACTGTTGTTGAAACCACTCCCCAGACCTACAAAGTCACAGCAATTGATGAGACAATTCAAAAGACCAATCTCTCGCAATGGACTGTTGGTAAAAAAGTAAATCTGGAACGCTGCATGTCTGCAAACGGACGATTTGATGGCCATATTGTTCAAGGTCATGTCGATCAAGTAGCAAGAATTACGGGAATAAAGGATGAAAACGGTTCCTGGGTTTTTGATTTTGAATATGATTCAAGCCTTGGGAATGTCACTGTAGAGAAAGGGTCAATCACGATTAATGGGACTAGTTTGACCTGCTTTAATTCCGGACCAGGGATTTTTTCTGTTGCCATCATTCCATATACCTACGAACACACCAATTTTCACCAATTGAAAGTAGGGGATACAGTCAATTTGGAGTTTGATATTGTAGGAAAGTATATCAAGCGAATCCTTAAAGGTTACTAATAATTAAGGCCTCCAAAATGAGAGGCCTTTATTGTGTCGAATCAATGCTCATTTAAGCGTAAGGTTCTTGTTTTCGGGGTCCTTTACCAGTCTAAAGCCGACATTGGAAGTTCCTGAGTCATAGGCTTGACCTTGTCTAGCTGAGGGACGATAGTTTACGCAGTAATTGGCTGCACAAAGGTAGGAGCCACCTTTGATGACTCGCTCTTGAGCGAAGGGATTATCAGGGTTGTAGCATGGATTCATTCCGGCATCAAGCTTGGGTGCTTCTCCTGCCAATCTTGCAAACTTCAGTGCATCATACCAATCGCTGGTCAATTCCCAGACATTCCCAATCATATCAAAAAGTCCAAACGTATTGGGTGCAAAAGATTTTACGGGGCTTGTTCCCACAAAACCGTCCATTCCTGTGTTTTCATTTGGAAAATTCCCCTGAAACGTATTTGCTAGATATTGGCCGTTTGGAGTGAGCTCATCACCCCAGGCAAATCTTTTTCCGTTCATTCCACCTCTGGCAGCAAACTCCCACTCGATCTCTGTAGGTAAACGCTTCCCAACCCATTCTGCATAGGCCACTGCATCATCATAGGCGATGTGAACGACTGGGTGATTTTCTCGACCCTTCAAGTTAGATTCAGGGCCTTCAGGATGCTTCCAAGATGCTCCATTGACCCAAGTCCACCAAAGTGAAATATCCTGAAGCGGAACTTGATAGGGTGGTGGAGTAAAAACCAAGGATCCAGGAACTAGCACCGAATCATCTGGTTTTGGTGTGCCTGGAGGAAGTTGTTTCTTTAATTCTTCCCATTCGATAGGACGCTCAGCCATGGTGATGTAGCCTGTTTCCTCCACGAATTCTGCAAATTCTGCATTCGTAACCTCATGAGTATCCATCCAAAAGCCTTCTACTTTCAGTCGAACTGCAGGCTTTTCAGCAGCATAGGCGTCAGCCTCGTTCGTTCCCATCGTAAATTCACCTCCCGGAATCCAGGCCATTCCTTTAGGAGTATCCTTGGAAGGCATCGGTGTGTCGTAGACTATTTGACCTTCGGATTCTGGGCTTTGGGTTTGAGATTTTTCCGAACAGGAAAATCCAATTATGACTAGGGAAAGAAAAGCAACTTTGGTATTGATCAACCTTTTGGCTCTGATATTTTTCATTCTTGAAATTATAAACAAAATCTTGATTCTTGAACTCTGAGCTCTATGTATACTCAAGATCTTCTGGATTATTGTTAAAATTTGCTGAATACCTGCACAAAAAAAGCGATAGAAGTTATTCCACCGCTTTCGAAAATCTTGTGTAAATGCAATTAGGCCTCGTCAGCATGAGCAGAAGCATGCAATTTGCCCAATTCTTGATCGATAGTCCACAATCCTACACCCTCTTCTCCAATAATATCGAATAGTTCAAGTGCACGACGTGACATGGTCTCTTCTTCTCGCTGCTCGGTCACATACCACTGCATAAAGCTGAACGTAGCGAAATCCTTCACAGAAAATGCGTGATCTACGATATTATTAATTGATTTGGTGACTTTGATTTCATGCTCAAGAATCAATTCAAACACTTCGCGAAGTGAATTGAAATTATGTCTGATCCCATTGATTTCGGGCTGAATCGCATGTCCACCTGCCTCATTTACGTACTGAAAAAGCTTCATCATGTGCATACGTTCTTCGTCAGAATGCGTATAAAGGTATTTGGCTGCGTTCTCATAGCCCATCATATGGCACCAAGAAGCCATGGAGAGGTAATATGCTGAGCTTTTACCTTCCATCTCGATTTGCTGATTTAATAGCTGTTCTGTGTCGTGCAGCAAAGAGCGCTGCAATGTGACTATTTCTCTTTCCTTCATATCTATCTTTGTTTTATACAAATAAAACCAAACCTAGGTGAAGTAGTTTCAATTGCTGCCTTTTAACTCAAAATTTAGAATTGATATAATTAAAGATGAGTTGAAATCCTGGCCATTATAATCGAAATCAAAGTGTTTGAGAATTGGTGGGGTAAACGTGTTCTCCCGATGTTTTTTTAAGAAATTTAATTTGATTTTTAGATAAGAGCAAAATAAAAATTCAAGCTCAATAAGGATGGTTTTGATCTTAATCCTAAATTTATCCAACAGAGACACGAAATTAAATCTTGCACTAAATGGATAATTTTAATTTGCCTAAGAAAGGCGAATACCCCGCTTATTATGATCGATATTTAGGATTGGTTGAAAATCAAAACTATTGTGAACTGATCGAAAAGCAAGTAAATGACTTGATGGATTTGTTCAAATCCAAATCAGAAGACTGGCCAAATCAACCCTATCAGGAAGGAAAGTGGTCTCCCAAAGAGGTGCTTGGTCATGTGATCGATACTGAGCGTATCATGACTTTTCGTGGTCTTTGCTTTGCAAGAGGTGAACGTTCTGCTTTACCGGGTTTTGATCAGGATCCCTATGTGCTGAACGCACGATTTGGAGCGGTACCCACGCAATTACTTTTAGAGGATTTTTCAGCTTCAAGAAAAGCTTTGGTTTCCCTGATTCGCACCTTATCGGATGAAATGCTTGATTTTCCCGGTCAGGTGAACGGCAATCAAATGACTCCGAGAGCTTTGTTTTGGATCATTCCCGGCCATTTTATTCATCATTTGGATATATTAAAAACCCGCTATTAAAATGAGATTAGAAATAGGTGTAGTTGATGCATTTACCGAAAAGCCCTTTTCTGGCAATCCAGCGGCTGTTTGTTTGTTGGAGCATGATCTTTCTGATGAAATGCGGCAAAATATAGCCATGGAAATGAATCTCAGCGAAACGGCATTTGTGCAGCGAACAGAGCGAGAAGGTCATTTTAATCTGCGTTGGTTTACACCCACCTTGGAGATTGATCTTTGCGGGCATGCGACTTTGGCTTCCTCATTTTGGATGCTTCGCAAAGGCTGGGCTAAAGAAAATGTTCCTATCCATTTCCATACCATGAGTGGTGAGCTGATTGTAAATGCAAGTCATGATGGTTTGGAGATGAATTTTCCTTTGATTCCCACGGTCGAGGATCAGCATCCTTTTTTTCAAAAGGAGCTATTTGGGAAAAAGATAGTGAAAGCTGCTCAATTGAATAAAAACTGGATTTTTGAATTGGAAAATGAGCATTCTGTTTGTTCCCTTGAACCTGATTTTATGCTTATCGCAAAGCATAGCGAGGAGGGTTTCATTATCACGGCAGCAGGCGAGAAATATGATATCGTATCCCGCTTTTTTGGTCCAAATGTAGGAGTGCCAGAAGATCCTGTCACTGGTTTTGCACACTGTGCCTTAATGGATTATTGGAATCAAAAAACAGGGAAAACCCAATTGAAAGCATACCAAGCAAGTAGGAGAGGCGGTGAATTGGAACTAGAAAAACATGATGATCGCGTGCTCATCAAAGGTAAGGCAGTTGTCGTTTATCAAGCGGAAATGGAATTGAAAAATGACTGATCATATACAATCAACTCGAAGACCTATTAAAAGGTATTTTAGGCATTTTACAGACTATTGGCTGACAGATGCCAGTTTTAGCATATTGCTTCTAGTTTTGTTATTCACGGTTTTCGTCTTACCAATATTGATTGAGTATGGTCATATCGACATGCTCTATGTAAACCTCGTCTTCCTCTTTCTATTTTTTACGGGAATCTGGTCTTCAAAAAGAAAGGTGTTTATTTTCCTTACAACAGGGCTTTTCTTTACGCAATTGGGATTGAGGCTATTGCGTTTTAGTGATTTTCCTGTAGAATTCTATCTCCTAGAAAGAATCGTAGGTATACTTAATATGATGATATTTATTTTATTGAATATCAGCTTGTTATTTAGAGATAGGGAAGTCAATCTTTACCGTGTGATCGGAGCTATCAATGTCTATTTAAGTGTAGCGATATTAGGTGCTTTCGTATTTGAAATTATTCACTTAACAACCGGTTCTAGCATAGCAGGTGGGGATCGAGCGCTTTTAGGTTTGGACGATGATTTTGCCGAATACATATATTTCAGCATGGTTTCATTGACTACCGTAGGTTTTGGTGATCTTTATCCAATCAATGTGATGTCCAAAATGCTTTCTGTTTTTCTTTCTACCGTCGGCATCTTGTATCCTGCTGTGGTGATCGCCAAACTGGTAGGAGAATCAAGGCGCTAGCTTCCATTAGTGTAAAATTGAATTCGCAATAAAAGATCAATCCTTATTTTAAGGATCAAATTACCTATCTATGAAAAAACAATTACTCATAATCCTATTTGCATCCATTTGCCACATTGGCTGGGCGCAAGAAATTCGTAAGCTCCCTGTAGAAACGAAAGTTGAGAAGCAGGCCGAGGTGACCATCAAAGGAAAGCGTGTTCCTTATAAATCAACAGCTGGAACACAGCCTGTTTGGGATGAAAACGGTGATCCGATTGCTTCATTATTCTACACTTTTTATGAGCGGACTGACGTCAGCGATAAGTCTAAGCGACCTTTGGTAATCTCATTCAACGGAGGTCCTGGTTCAGCGTCGATTTGGATGCACTTAGCTTATACTGGGCCCGTTTTACTTAAAATTGATGATGAAGGATACCCTGTTCAGCCCTATGGTACAAAGTCAAACCCTCATTCCATTCTGGATGTAGCTGATATCGTCTATGTAGATCCTGTGAATACTGGTTATTCAAGAATTCTAAATGAAGAAACTCCACGATCTACCTTCTTTGGTATTAATTCTGACATCAAATATCTAGCGGATTGGGTCAATACTTTTGTTACCAGACAAAATCGCTGGGCTTCGCCAAAATATCTAATTGGAGAAAGTTATGGTACCACGCGAGTTGCTGGCTTGGTTTCACAGCTTCAGAATTCACACTGGATGTATTTCAATGGGGTGATTTTGGTTTCACCAACCGATATGGGGATTGAAAGAGGTGGTCCGGTTAAAATGGCAAACTACTTTCCTTATTATGCGGCGACAGCTTGGTATCATGGACAACTTCCATCTGATTTACAAAGCAAGGATTTGGATGAAATCATTCCGGAAGTGGAGAAATTTGCCGTTGAGGAAGCTCTTCCAGCCATGGTCAAAGGTGGAAGTCTGTCTGCATCCGAAAAGGATGCTATGGCTACCAAAATGGCTCGGTATTCCGGCCTGGACAAAGAGGTTTTCCTTTCCAATAACCTAATGGTTGGAACAAGCCTATTCTGGAAAGAACTTCTTCGAGATGAAGGAATGACTGTGGGTCGTTTGGACAGCCGGTACAAAGGTTTCGATCGGATGGAGGCGGGAGTTCGATATGATTTCGATCCAGCATTGACAAGTTGGAATCATGCTTTTGCTCCGGCTTTTAATCATTATGCGAAAAACGTCTTGGGCTTCGAAACTGACCTTACCTACAATCTATTCGGACCCGTACATCCTTGGGATCGATCCAATGAGACTACAGGATATGATTTGGGGCAGGCCATGCGGCAAAATCCTTACTTGCACCTGATGGTTCAGTCGGGATACTTTGATGGAGGCACCGATTTCTTTAATGCGAAATATAGCCTTTGGCACATCGATCCAAATGGAAAAATGGCGGATCGAATATCATTCAAAGGTTACAGATCAGGTCATATGATGTATTTGAGAGCTGAAGATTTGGCCACATCCAATGAGGATATCCGGCAGTTTATCCAAAATTCCATGGTCGAAGAAGGCATGCCTGCCAAATACGATTAATTTGATTTAAATACTGAAAAATTATAAGCTTGAGTGCTAGTCAAAATTGATTGAAGCACTCAAGCTTTTTTTATTCAAACTTTTTCAAAAAGCTAATGCTGCCTTAAACTCATCGAAGTTTCCAATTGGCTTGTCTACTTGCATCATTTTTCCCAGTAAGAGGTATACTTCTTCCAGACTTTTCCCCCCTTTTTTCAAGAATTGGATTGAAGTTGATCCATCCGACTTGGCAAGTTTCTTTCCATGGGGATCCTTGAGAATCGGATGATGATAAAAACTCACTTTTTCAAAAGCTGTATCCTTCAGGCTTTTGGCCAAAAAGACCTGCGCTAAACTGGAATTGTAAAGATCTATTCCTCTTACGATAAGGTCAACACCATAATGCGTATCATCAATTACCGATGTCAATTGATAGGCCGGCATTTCGTCCTTTTTTCGAACAATGAAAAAAGCCACATCTTCAGGAATAACCTCCTCTTTTGATTTCCCATGGATATCCTGAATCTTTACCAGTTCATCTTCAAAGGTATTGATTCGCCAAGCCGCTTCCTTTTTGGTTTTGGAGATATTTCTATCCAAGCAATGTCCAAGATAGTAGCCTGAAGAGTTCATTTGAGCAATTTTCTTGCGAGAGCAGGTACAAGAAAAAAGGCAGCCTTCGGCCCAAAGCCTTTCCAGAGCTTCTCGATACAAATCAAGGCGATTCAGCTGTGTCCAATTGACCAAAAAATCCTCAGGTCCTTTGGGCCCCAAATCGTAGTTGATTTCCAAAAAGTCCAAAGTCTCAAAAATATCAACCAGATATTCCATCCGAAATCGCTCCCTATCCAAATCATCAATTCGAAGAAGGATTTTCGCACCTGATTTTTCTGCCAATGCTTTGGTCACCAAAAAAGAATAGGCATTACCCAAATGAAGGTAACCACTAGGGGTAGGAGCGATCCGAGTCAGATTGAATTTCATCAAGTAAAAATACGTACCTTAAAACAAAAAATGCGTGCATTTATTTGTCTTTGTACAGTTTTGATTTTTTCATGCTCTTCGCGGCAAAGCGACGAGTTGACAGGCCCTCAGCTGATTCAAAAGTCCATCCAATTTCATGACCCAGCTGGAAATTGGGCTGAATTCAAAGGGACATTGGAAATCGAGGATAGTATTCCTCCAGATCGTCCATCACGGAAATATGCAGTTTCTTTTGACAACGAGCTTTCAAAGGTCATATACCGGAAGGATGATCTTCATTTTATCGTTTGGAATGACTCAGTCCAAGTTTTCAAGGGGGAAATAGCTCAAGACCGGGCCATTATGCTTCGAAATTATTACTCCTATCTGTGGGGGCTTCCCATGAAGCTTCAAGATCCAAATACCATAATTGAAAAAGAAATAAAAACCGAGGTTTTGAATGGAGTAGCCTATTGGGTGGTGAAGGTACCTTATGAAAAAGATGTTTGGTATTTCTATTTGGACAAAGAAAGTTTTGAGATGAAAGCTTACAAGTTTTATCAAGATGAGGCTGCCCAAAAAGGAGAAATTATCTATCTGGATGGCCTTTTGGAAGTTTCAGACATGAAAATCCCAAAAGTGCGAACCTGGTATAGAACTGAGAAAGATGAGTTTCTTGGAACTGATATTTTGGTGAGGGCCTCTGAAGGAGCTTAAGGTCTTTTAACGGAGATTATTTTATGATAACTGGTGCTAGGCTTATTTTCGTTGGTGATTCGTTTTATCTTTTTTCTTTTCGCTTATTTCCTAGTGCTTTCTGCTTTGGCACAGCGCACCTATTCTGGCAATATCATCGATAGTCAAGACAAGGGGTTCTTGGAGGGAGTGAAAGTGCAATCCATAAGTTCTGGCGAAGAAGTATTGAGTAATAGCAGAGGTTATTTTTCTATTTCCGCGTTTCTGGGCGATACCTTGATTTTTTCCTTTCCCGGATTTGTCTCACAGCGTCAGGCTTTAAGTTCTGAGTTCTTTTTGATGATAGAGTTGCAAGATAAAGCTCGATTCTTACCCACTTTTGAAGTAGAGGGCAATAATTACTCGTATAGCTTTAAGGACGGAAGGTTAACAATCCGCGATGAGAATGAAGCCAAAGAGCCATCACGAAAAGGGGAGGTTATCACTCGACCTTTGGACAATGGTGACGGTACAGGTGGCATCGGAATCAGTGGTCCGATTTCCTATTTTACCAAGAAGGCGAGATTGGCTAGGGAATATGAGCGTAAAAAAGAATGGCTTGCGCGTCGAAAAGGATATTATCAGATAATTGAGTCCGACACGGTAAGGGCAGAATTAATGGAAGAGTTCCAGTTGACTAGAGAGTCTTGGGACCAGTTGGTTATACGCTTTAATCAGTTTCATCAGGAACATGAGTTTTTGGATTGGTCCGAGGCGAGAGTCAAGAAGAGTCTGGAGGAATTTATCCGAATCGAAACCTCATTTTTAAATTAAGACTTTCTTTTAAAAGACCAGGTGACATAAAATCTTGCCACCACATCTCCTGACTCAGAAGTCCCAGTAGAGATCATGGTTAATTGTGCGGTATCATTCACATTTAGTGAATCAATGAGCTGAAAGAGTTCCCTGCCTTGATCACAAGAAAAAGTGATTTTCTGATTTGCTTTTTTATGGTATTCAGCGCGAAAATCAACTACCAGCATGCTGAATTTCCCTTTTCCTGCAAGTGCCAATTGGCATAAAGCGCCGGTACTCAATTCAGCTGCCCCCGCCAAGGCTGCGAAATAAATAGATTTGAATGGATTTTGAGATCTCCAGAAATAAGGGATGGTTACCTGGCATTTGTCCCCCGTCAACTCCTTGATTCTTAATCTCCAAAAGACCGCGGAAGGAAGCTTTGCTAGCATTGCAAACCAGAAAATAAGCGGACTTCTCATCTTTTTCTGATAATCTTTCGCTTTGTCGTTTAGGGTAATTTCTCGAACCTTAGTTTCCATAATTGAAATTTTTCTGAAGTTAATAAAATTTGAAACGTAAGGTAATCTTGGTATCTTTTTTGAGTTTTATCATTAAAAATTGTCATTATGAAGCGAATTATAGCAGTCCTACTGACAGGGCTTTTTTTCTATGCATGTGCCACCGTTCCCCTGACAGGCAGGAAGCAACTAGCAGTGGTTTCCAGTGAAGAAATCCAGCCTCTAGTCAATCAACAATACGAAGCGACCAAGAATGAATCAAAAGTCCTTACCAGTACACCCGATGGTCAAAAGGTAGTGAAGGTGGGACAGCGAATTGCAAGGGCAGTAGAGTCTTATCTTATCGAAAAAGGCTATTCTGGATTGGTAGAAACCTTTGAGTGGGAGTTTAATCTGCTACAATCTGAGCAAGTGAATGCTTGGTGTATGCCCGGTGGTAAAGTTGCTTTCTACACCGGAATCATGCCAATTTGCCAAGACGAAACCGGAATCGCTGTCGTAATGGGGCATGAGGTAGCCCATGCTGTCGCCTCTCATTCTAGAGAGCGGATGTCTAATGGGATGTTGCAGCAATTTGGCATGAGTGTTCTTTCCACAGCTTTGAGTCAAAATCCCACACTCACCAATCAATTATTGCTTCAATCTGTGGGGATGGGATCAGAAGTGGGAATGCTCGCGTTTTCCAGGAAACATGAATTAGAAGCCGATGAGTTGGGTTTGATTTTTATGGCTTTGGCAGGTTATGATCCTAGAGAAGCGCCAAAATTCTGGGAGCGAATGAACGCCGCAGGAGGAGAGGCTCCGCCGGAATTTTTATCAACTCACCCTGGTCCAGATCGAAGAATCGAACAGCTTCAAGCGAACATGCCAAAGGCAATGGAGTACTACGAGGCAAGTCAAAAGCAATAAATTAAAAAAGCCGATTTCAATAAGAAATCGGCTTTTTTGTCTTAGCGTGATCCAAATCCCCTCAGCTTGACTTGAGTAAGCTTGCGTTTGGTATCGAGCGGGAAGTCTCCGCGCATCATCCAGTCATAGTAACCCGGTTCTTCCTTGAGAACCTGTTGGACTGTTTTGCCTTTATGCTTTCCGAAATTGAAGATTTCTACCCCCTCCGAATTGAAAATAAATCGACCTGCCAAATCAACCATTTTTTCATTGACTAGGTCATGGATTTTCTTCATGTCATTTTCAAAAACTCCAAGTTTATTACCCTGAAGGTCTTCGACTTCCTCACCTGCATACCGAACTACCTGAGAACGAAAAACTTCCAAGGTAGCCAAGGTATCTGCCTCAGCGCTGTGTGCATTTTCAAGAGTTTTGCCACAGTAAAACTTATACGCTGCAGAGAGATTTCGCTTTTCCATCAGATGGAAGATCTTTTGTGCATCTAGCAGATTTCTTTTGTCCAGATCAAAGTCAATTCCGGAGCGAAGAAACTCTTCAACCAAGAGTGGAATATCGTATTTCAATACATTGAAACCTGCCAAATCCGCACCTCCAATAAATTGATGTACATCTTTTGCAATGTCTTTGAAGTAAGGCTTATCCTTGACATCCGCATCATAAATCCCATGAATCAAAGAAGACTCCAATGGAATGGGAATAGTGGGATGAACGCGCTGTGTATAAATCTCTTTCATTTCATCAGGAAAGAGTTTTACCAAGGATATTTCTACAATTCGGTCTGTCCCTACATTTGTTCCTGTTGCTTCCAGGTCAAAAAATACAATGGGATTTTTAAGGTTTAATGTCATGATTCTTTAAATTTTTTCTCAAGAGCCGGAAGGTCAAGATTGTCATAATTTCCCGAGCTCATCATTAATAGGTTGGTGTCTTTGTAATCCTTTGAAACAAGGTAATCAAACAGCTTCTGACTCTGTGTAAAAACCTTCAAATCACTTCTCTCAAAGCCTTTTTTGAGAGTTTTTTCATCCAAAACTTCCAGCTTTTTGAGGGCTGCTGCATGTGGGTTTAGATAGATGATAGCTTCATCTGCTTCATCCATCGTATGTGCATAGTTAGGTAGAAAATCCCGATTGAGCGAGGAATAAGTGTGTAATTCTTGAACAGCAACCAGGTTCCTGTTGGGAAATTGTCGCTTTACAGCTTCGACGGTGGCTTTCAGTTTCGATGGGGCGTGGGCAAAATCACGGTACATCACACCGTCGCTTTTTTCCGTCAGAAGCTCCAACCTCTTAGCCGCACCTTTGAAGGTCTGGATTGACTGATAGAACTGCTCCTGAGTCAAGCCGAGCTCCAGACAAACTTTCATTGCTCCGTTGAGATTTTGGAGATTGTGGTCTCCGAATAGGTGGATAGGGATTTCACCCTGATCAGTTATCAGGTAAGTTTTCCCGTTTTTAATAGCAGCCGGGTGTGTAGGGTAGGGAACTCTTTTCCCGTTGATTGATTCAGTCTCAGCAATTTGTTTCACTAAAGGATCCTCCTCACAATAAATCAGAGTTCCTGATTCTGGAGTCATTTTCATCAAGTTTGCAAAAAGCCCTTTGTATTCATCAAAGTCAGGAAAAACATT
The DNA here is from genome assembly GCF_028823735.1 of Algoriphagus sp. NF. Lineage (NCBI taxonomy): Bacteria > Pseudomonadati > Bacteroidota > Cytophagia > Cytophagales > Cyclobacteriaceae > Algoriphagus > Algoriphagus sp. NF. Next base: position 10,727 of record NZ_JAPEIB010000026.1, on the reverse strand, counting down.
AAAATGATCCCAGGCTATTCCTGAGACAAGTGCAATGTCGTGCTTGTAGTGGTAGAATTTTGGCCGTCTATCCAAGGGGGAAGTCAAATATTCATCTCCCTCGATGATGATGACTGGAGCATCAGATAGCCCAACCATCAAATCAAAGCCCTCAATCTGCGCTCCTACGAGATAGTCGAACTGGACTTTTTGATCTCTCAGAACATGAAGAATGATGGAGGTAATAGAAGTTTTTCCATGCGAACCTGCTATGACTACCCGCTTTTTGTCCTGGCTTTGATTGAAAACAAATTCAGGGAAGGAATAAATAGGAATGCCAAGCTCTTTGGCTTTGATCAACTCTGGATTGTCGATGCGGGCGTGCATGCCTAAAATAATGCCATCTAGATCTTCATGAATTTTTTCAGGATACCAGCCAAATTTGTCCGGTAGAATGCCTGCCTTTTCCAGTCTACTTCGCGAAGGCTCATAGATTTCGTCATCGGAACCACTCACCTGATGTCCTTTTTTTGCTAAGGCAAGAGCCAAATTATGCATGATTGCTCCGCCAATGGCTATAAAATGATAGCTATTCATTTGGGTTGTTTTAGTTTTCGATATAAAGTTAAATCTTTGCGGAAGCCTAACGAATCATTATTAAACTATTTCACCAAAATTAATAGACTGAGAAAATATGCTGGATGACAAGTATGCATACCTGATTCTTTCTTTACTCTATCTACTGGCTTGGTTTGTAGTTTTTATCAAAAGTCCCTGGAAGAGTGGGATGATCAAAGTGGGAATTATTGGCGGGTTGATGGGAATCATTGCAGAAGTTTGGTATTTCCACGATTATTGGAGACCTCCGATGATTTGGAAAACCGGTTGGCCGGGAATTGAGGATTTTATTATTGGCTTTGCGATGTTTGGAGTTGGTGGATATATCCACTCTTCTTTTACTAAAAAGGAGATAGACTTCGAAAGGCAAACAGCCGCCAAAAACCGTGATTTTTTTATTTTATGGTTGATCGGATGCGCTAGCTTGACAGTTTTCAGTCTGATTCTGGATATTCACTCTGGATATGTCACATTCCTGACTTTCATGGGCTTAGCGACTTATATCTGGATCCAAAGGCCCGATTTGATCAAGCTTTCGCTGATTTCGGGTTTTGCTACTTTGGCCATCGTTATGGTTATTTATTACATCACCTTTGGCCTGCTCTATCCTGATTTTTGGGATAAATATGGAATGCTGAACGATGAGCCTATTTTGGGTTATAAAATAATCGGTATTCCAGTCTCTGAAATGCTTTGGCATTTTGGTTGGGCGGTACTTTGCTCCATGTTTCGTGGGTATAGAAATGGAGTGTACTACAAGGAAGTTTCCCCGATCGGGGCTTAATTTTTGTGGACAAGTTCTGGAAAACTTGTTTAAAAATACCCGCAGAAAGAAAATACATTTGTTAAATGAGTGAACAGCCAGCCAACCCACGTAATTCCCGTAAAAAGCCCACTTACGAAAACCCGAACAACCTAGGTAAACTTCCGCCGCAAGCTACTGACTTGGAAGAGGCAGTCCTTGGTGCTCTTATGCTTGAAAAAGATGCACTGACGCAGGTCATTGATATCTTAAAGGTTGAGAGTTTTTATAAGGATTCGCATCAGGCCATTTTTCAGGCGATTCTTGATCTGTTTTCCGAATCGCAACCAATTGATCTACTCACGGTAACCTCCCAACTCCGGAAAAATGGAAAGCTGGAGATAGCTGGAGGTGCTTTTTACATCACAGAACTGACCTCAAAGGTATCCTCTGCTGCCAATATCGAATTTCACGCTCGAATTATCACTGAGCAGGCTATCAAGCGAGAGTTAATCAGAATTTCCTCAGAGATCCAAAAGAATGCATTTGAGGAAACTACCGATGTTTTCGAGTTGCTGGATGAGATGGAGCAGTCACTTTTTGAGATATCTGAGAAAAACATTCGGAAAAATTACGCAGATATGCGATCCATCATGCGTGAAGCTATCGCAGAGATGGAGGCAAAAAAGGATCAAAAAGATGGTTTGACGGGAGTTCCTTCAGGATTTACCGATTTGGACCGGGTCACTTCAGGTTGGCAAAAATCAGATTTGGTTATCATTGCGGCCCGTCCTGCGATGGGTAAAACGGCTTTCGTGCTTTCTGTACTTCGAAATGCAGCCGTGGATCATGAGCGTCCTGTTGCGATTTTTTCTCTTGAAATGTCTTCCGTTCAGTTGGTGAATCGATTGATTTCCTCAGAAGCTGAACTTGATTCAGAAAAAATCAAAAAGGGAAGTTTGCTTGAGCATGAATGGGCGCAGTTAGTTCACAAAACAGCCAAGCTTTCCAAGGCATCGCTTTTCGTCGATGATACGCCAGCCTTGTCGATTTTGGAGCTTCGGGCAAAAGCTAGAAAGCTAAAGGCTCAGCACAATATTCAAATGATCGTAATCGATTACCTGCAGCTGATGTCCGGCGATACCAAAGGCGGGGGAGGAGGAAACCGAGAGCAGGAGATTGCAAGTATTTCCCGTGCTTTGAAAAAGATCGCAAAAGAGCTTGAGATCCCGGTGATTGCCCTTTCCCAGCTTTCCCGAGCGGTGGAAACCCGTGGAGGAGATAAAAGACCACAACTTTCTGACCTTCGGGAATCCGGTGCTATCGAGCAGGATGCAGATATGGTGATGTTCCTTTATCGTCCAGAATACTATGGAATTACGGAAGATGAAGGAATGAGTACCCAAGGAGTAGGAGAGGTAATTATTGCGAAGCACCGAAATGGATCCTTAGGCACTGTCAAACTTCGATTTATTGGCAAATACACCAAGTTTACAGATTTGGATAGTTTGGGTGGATATCAGCAGAATCAATCGATTGAGCCTCTTTACGGAAATAAATTCTCCTCTCAATCCAGCGGAGCGTCCAATTTCGATTCCTCTCAAACTATCAATCTTCCTAGCCGGGCAAATGATGATTCGGATGACCTCTTAAATAGTGACGCAGAAAGCCCATTTTAATGATGCTAGGAATTGTTTTAGATAGAAATCTCGCCGATAAAATTCAATTGAGAGAGGTGAGCATACCTTCACTCTTGTCAAATCAGGTGAAAGTAAAAATCAAGGCCGCTGCGCTAAATCATCGGGATGAATGGTGTCGACAAGGGCTCTACCCAAATATTTCCGATGGAGTGATTTTGGGTTCTGATGGAGCTGGAATTATTGAAGAAGTGGGCTCAGAAGTTACCTCTTGGAAAGTAGGTCAAGAAGTCATCATAAATCCTGCTCTGCATTGGGGAGAGGATCAAAAGGCCCAATCCAATGATTTTCAAATTTTGGGGATGCCAGAGCATGGGACCCTTTCAGAATATTTGATTGTACCAGCTGACCGACTTCATCTGAAGCCTTCTCATTTGAATTGGGAGGAAGCCGCAGCGCTGCCTTTGGCAGGTTTGACCGCTTTTAGAGCATTGGTATATCAGGGAAAAGTCAAACCAAGCGATCAAGTCCTGATTACAGGATTTGGAGGGGGAGTTGCACAGTTTGCTGCACAATTCTCAAAAGCTTTAGGTGCTAAGATATATGTATCTAGTAGTCAAGAGTCTAAAATTCAAAAAGCCATCGAAATTGGGCTAGATGGAGGCTTTAATTATAGAGATGAAGATTGGACTAAGAAAGCCCAAAACGAAACAGGAGGGTTTGATTTAATTATTGATGGGGCTTCAGGCGATGGGTTGAATGATTTGATCAAAGTTTCTCGGCCGGGAGCTAGGATAGTTATTTACGGAGCAACGCAGGGAAACCCCGGTAAATTGGAAGCGAGACGGATTTTTTGGAATCAGCTAAAAATTTTGGGGAGCACCATGGGTTCGGATAATGACTTCTCTGAAATGCTGAAGTTGGTGGAAGAAAAGGAAATTAAGCCTTTGGTAGATCAAGTCTTTTCTTTTGAGAATGCCGTAGATGCATTTGATAGAATGCGGGATGGAAAACAGTCGGGGAAAATTGTTCTTAAGCCTTAATAGCTTTATAAGTCTCACCAAATTCCTTCTTGGCAATTCGGTAAATTTCAGAAAAATCAAGTGGGCATACCAGGAAGTCACCTTCTTTGACTACCATGCTTTCACCCCAAGGAGCTATAAAAGTAAGCTCCTCATCACTTTTGAAGTGCTCTAGGTCTTGGGCATTGACTTCAATTGCATTGATTTTCCCGATCGGATGGTAGCTGGCCCAGCCTTTTGACAAGCTTTGATGGATTCGGTATTTACTTTCGAAAATCTCCTTGCCAACCAGATATTGCTCACCTGAGCTGGTCTGATTTTCAACCAAAAAATCACCTTCCTTTGCCGTGTTTTGGGTTTCTACACCATCTGATGTTCGGGTAATTACTTTTTCCCCCGGCTTTGCTTTTTTAGCCGTCACCAGCGTTTTCTTTTCGTAGGTTTTACCCTTTTCTTCAATTCTCGGAATGAAGTATTCGAGCATTTCTTTCTGTGTGACGGCCATAAAAATTTCTGATTTTTTAACTAGCTGAATTTCAATTTACTAAATTGTATAAAAATGTTTTTCTCCAAAAATCCAAAATCACTTTTATGAAGACTTTAGCCGAAAAATTTGATGCGAAGACTGGAAACAAACGAATCCTTGCTCTGGATGGTGGGGGGATTCGAGGTGCATTGACGCTTGGGTATTTGAAACACATTGAAGAACTCATTCGAAAACAGCACTCGAAACGAGACATGTTGCTTTGTGAGTACTTTGACATGATAGGAGGGACAAGTACCGGGTCTATCATTGCCGCGGCCTTGGCCAAAGGAATGTCTGTGGATGAAATTCGGGATAAATACTTTGAGCTAGGCACCAAAATCTTTGGGAAAAAATACCGCTGGTATCGAATTTTCGAGATTGATGATCTTCTGAAGGCCAAATATGACGATAAGGCCTTGATCTCTGAACTGAAAAACGTATTCGGGGATACTTTGCTTGGGGATCAGAAGGAAATTAAAACGGCTCTTGTCATTGTAGCCAAGCGTGCAGATACCAATTCCGTTTGGCCTTTGAATAACCATCCCAAAGGAAAGTTTTATGACACAGATCATGGGAATAATAAGGCCATACCCGTTTGGGAATGTGTACGCGCGAGTGCAGCGGCTCCTACTTATTTTCTTCCACAAAGCATCCATGTGGGAGGAAAGGACAGCTATGCCGCATTTGTAGACGGTGGAGTCAGCATGGCCAATAATCCTGCGCTTCAGATGTTGATGGTCGCAACGCTCAAAGGATTCCCTTATCATTGGGAAATGGGTGAGGATAAATTAATGGTCGTGTCAGTAGGGACAGGAATGACTCGCTGGAAAAAGCTACCTCGACGAATCAGTAAAAGTCACCTGCTGAATTGGGCTTCCAATCTTCCAGAAATGTTTATGCAAGATGCTAGTTGGCAAAATCAACAGATCATGCAATGGCTATCGCGCTCGCCTACAGCGGTTGAGATTGATAGTGAAGTGACAGCTTTGGAAGATGATATTCTTACGGATGAACCAGGAAGAAAAAAGGGATTGATTCACTACCTACGCTACAATGTGATGCTTGACGTGGAAGATCTGAATGAGCGATTTAAGCCCTCGAAACCATATACTCAAAAGCAGGTGGATAGCCTAGCTGCGATGGATAATGCAAAAAACTGTCGAAAATTATATGATTTAGGCCACATGGCGGGAGCACAGGAGATCAAGCAAGAGCATTTTCCTACAAATTTCAAAGTTTGACCTAGTCTAGGTCATATTCGAACAGGAAGTTTTGATAGGCATTTTGCAGTTCCCGTAGTGCTTTTGATTCCTTGAGTTGCTTAGCCAGTTCAATACCTGATTCGAAAGTCTCTTTGGCTTCTTGGATCAGTTCGTTTTCTGCGAAAAAGTGTGCTGAGGGGAAATAAACAGGCAAATAATCTGGAAAATCCTTTAGAACTTTCCTAAAGTAAAATAGAGCTTTATCAGGTTGACTTATTTCAGTTTCCAGTGCTAATGCGTACCAGTTAAAGGGGTTGTTAGGTTCTTCTTCTGCAAATTCTTCTAAAAGTCTAAGTCGTTCTAAATTGGCCATGAATTGTTTTTTTAATTAAGGTCTTACTGTTATTTTCACGACAAATAAATCTAAAATAATCAAATTCTAAACCAATGAAGATTCTTGTATGTATCACCCATGTGCCAGATACGACGTCAAAGATTCAATTCACTGACAATAATACAAAGTTTGACACCACAGGGGTTCAGTTTATCATCGGTCCCTACGATGACTATGCATTGGCTCGAGCAGTTGAGCTAAGAGATCAGACTGGAGGTAAATTGACCGTATTGAATGTAGGACTTGCAGAAAGTGACCCTACACTACGAAAGGCATTGGCTATCGGTGCTGACGAAGCTATCCGAGTGAATGCTGAGCCAAAAGATTCATTTTTCGTAGCTTCTCAAATTGCGCATTATGCGAAAGAAGGTGGCTATGATTTGATTTTGATGGGTAGAGAATCCATCGATTTTAATGGAGGAATGGTACATGGAATGGTCGGAGAAATCTTAGGCATGCCATCCTTTTCTCCAGTAATGAAGCTAGATGTGGAAGGAAGCACTGTGAAAATGGCCCGTGAGATTGAAGGAGGAAAGGAAATGCTTGAGGCTACCCTTCCTTTGATCGCTGGATGTCAGGAGCCTATTGCAGAGTGGAAAATTCCTAACATGCGTGGAATCATGTCTGCCCGAACAAAGCCTTTGAATGTCGTGGAAGCCGTTTCAGAAGAAACACAAGCAGAAGCTACACAATATCAGCTTCCTCCTGCAAAAGGTGCTGTGAAGCTCATCGATAAGGACAATGTTGGAGAGCTAGTGAAGCTTTTGAAAAACGAAGCTAAAGTCCTTTAATTCAATCAAATAAAGAATTTAAAATCAAGATAATATGGCAATTTTAGTATATATAGAACACGCAGGAGGTAAGGTAAAAAAGACAAGTCTTGAGGCAGTATCGTTTGCAAATGCTTTGGCAGCTAAAACCAACGAAGGAGAAGTAGTCGCTGTAGCTTTAGGTGCTATCGGAGATGATGAGTTAGCTTCTGTGGGTTCTGCCGGTGCTGCAAAAGTATTGCATGCATCAGATGACAGGCTTTCTGCAGGAGTAATTCAGGCACATGCATCAGCTGTTGCTCAGGCATTCGAGAAGGTAGGAGCAAAGACTGTAGTTTTAGCAAAATCATCCCTTGGTGATGCTGTAGCTGCCCGATTAGCAATTAAAATTAAAGCAGGACTTGTTTCAAATGTAGTCGAATTGCCCGATACAAGTTCAGGATACCAAGTGAAAAGAAGTATTTACACCGGAAAGGCTTTTGCCATGACGGCAGTAGAAACTGAAAATAAAATCTTGGCGATCAAAAAGAATGCTGTTGACTTGAAAACGGATGGTGCTCCAGCAAGTGTAGAATCCTTTGAAGTTAGCTTGGCTGATTCTGATTTTGCTTCGAAAATCACATCTACTGAGCAGGCTACAGGTGAAATACTACTTCCTGAAGCTGACATCGTAGTATCAGGCGGACGCGGAATGAAAGGCCCTGAAAATTGGGGAATGATCGAAGACTTGGCCAAAACCCTGGGAGCAGCAACAGGCTGTTCAAAGCCAGTTTCTGACATCGGTTGGAGACCTCATCACGAGCACGTAGGCCAAACTGGTGTAAAAGTTGCACCAACTTTATACGTAGCAATAGGAATTTCAGGCGCTATTCAGCATCTTGCGGGCGTAAACTCTTCAAAATATATCGTTGTGATCAATAAAGATCCAGAAGCTCCATTTTTCAAAGCTGCGGATTATGGGATCGTAGGAGATGCTTTTGAAGTTGTTCCTAAGTTGAACGAAGCGCTTAAAGCTGAACTCTAATTTTTGTGGAAAAAGTTATTGAACTGGAAATTTTAGGTCTTTCTTCTAACCATTCTCAGTCAGGATCTTTTACTTTGGTACTGGGAGAGGTTGGAGGAATCCGCCGTCTACCCATCGTCATTGGGATGTTTGAAGCTCAGGCAATTGCCTTGGAGATTGAAAAAATCATTCCTAATCGTCCGATGACGCATGACTTATTTAAATCATTCGCTACAGGATTCAATTATGATATCGATCGGGTGGTGATTACTGATATGAAAGAAGGTGTGTATTACGCCAAAATTCAATGTCGAAGTGATCAGGTCGATGCAGAAATTGATTCCAGGCCATCTGATGCTATTGCCATTGCAATTCGCTTCGGTTGTCCGATATTCTGTAGCGAAAAGGTGATGTCGGAAGGTGGCGTGGAGCATTTCGATGTAGAAGAGCCCCAAACCAAAAGTACCAAGTCAACTTCTTCACAAAAATTTACTGCAAAGAAAGAACCATCCTTGAAGGATTTTAGCTTGGATAAACTCAATCAATTGCTGGATAAGGCAATTGCTGATGAGGACTATGAAAAAGCTGCTCGGATCAGGGATGAAATTAATAAACGAAACTAGGACTTCTAAAAAAGCCTGAGAGATCAGGCTTTTTTATTGCTCCCTATTCTCTAATTTTGAGGCTTCTGCTTCAACAGGAATTCTATGGATTATATCAGAGGTATCATTGGTTTGCTTGTCATCGTGGCAATTGCTTACATTTTTTCAGCAAACCGACGAAAAGTAGATTGGAGACTGGTGCTTATAGGAATTGCTCTCCAATTGGTTTTTGGAATTCTGATCACTAAGGTTCCGATTGTTGCTTCTGGCTTTTCGGCCTTATCTAGTGCCTTTGTGAAGTTTCTGAGTTTTAGTGAGGCCGGGGCAAGGTTTATTTTCGGCGATCTTGCAGGAGATAGTTTCGGATTCATATTCGCTTTTAAGGTTTTACCGACGATTATTTTCTTTTCTACCGTTTCTGCCGGGCTGTATTACTTAGGAATTCTTCAAAAAGTGGTCTTTGGAATCGCCTGGATAATGGCACGCACGATGCGATTGTCCGGTCCGGAAAGTCTCTCTGCAGCGGGAAATATTTTCTTGGGACAAACTGAAGCTCCACTACTCGTTCGCCCCTTTATTCCCAATATGACCAAGTCAGAACTTATGTGCTTGATGACGGGTGGTATGGCGACAATAGCAGGAGGTGTTCTTGCAGGCTACGTAGCCTTTTTGGGAGGAGATAGTCTAGAAGAGCAAAGTAAATTTGCTGCCTATCTTTTGGGAGCGAGTATTATGAATGCACCGGCTGCGATAGTGCTATCGAAGATTTTCATCCCTGAAGTGGAAAAAGAGCGCGTCCAAGAAAAGCTGGAAGTGAGTAAGGAAAGTATGGGAGTCAACCTGATCGACGCCATGTCTATTGGTGCTTCCGAAGGGTTAAAATTAGCATTAAATGTTGGTGCCATGCTTTTGGCTTTTATAGCGGTGATTGCAGCTGTCAATTACTTTTTGAGTGATTTGTTTGGTGAAGTGACAGGAATCAATGGCTTTGTGGTAAGTACCACAGGAGGACAATTTGATGGCTTTTCTCTGGAATATATTTTTGGGCAGGTATTCCGAATCTTCGCTTGGGTGATAGGGGTAGAGTGGACGGATACTTTGCAGGTAGGAAGTCTCTTGGGTCAAAAGACAGTGATCAATGAGTTTGTAGCCTACTTGAGCCTTTCCGAAATGAAGGAAGTAGGGTCTCTTTCTCCCAAGTCCATCGTCATCGCAACCTATGCGCTCTGTGGTTTTTCTAATTTCAGTTCAATTGCCATCCAGCTAGGCGGTATCAGTATCATCGCTCCTAATAAACAGGGAACGCTGAGTAAACTTGGTTTGATTTCGCTTTTTGCTGCTTCACTTGCTTGTATGATGACAGCGACAATTGCGGGGATGTTGTTTTAAGTAGCGAGTATCAAGTACAAGATTTTAATTTAGGTTCTATAAAGAATTCTATGATTAAATGTAATCTCTTAAGGAAATAATCTGATTTATTTCTGATGATTTTTTATTACGACAATTTACGTCAATAGTCGATTTATTTAAAAATTACCCATTTTATGGTATTCTTTTTTTCGAGAAGGATGGGTATTTTGCATCCATACCTAAAGAACTAAAAAAAGACGACCCCTGATGAACTCGTCAAAAGGGGCCCTCTTAAATGTTTTCACAACGGAATAATCCTTATTGTGAATTGCTTCAAATTGGTATTGCTAATATAAGTTTTAAACTTTCAATTTTTAAAAAAGATGAAAAAAATTTTAGGATTGGATTTGGGGACAAATAGTATTGGATGGAGTCTAATCAAGCATGACTTTGAAAAAAAAGAAGGTCATATCGAAGGGTTAGGAGTACGAATAATTCCCATGAGTGCAGATATTTTGGGAAAATTTGACTCCGGTCAATCTATATCACAAACTGCCGAAAGAACTAGCTATCGTGGAATTCGCCGATTATATCAACGAGATAATATGCGTAGAGAGCGACTTCACCGAGTGTTAAACATTCTAGGTTTTCTTCCCGAGCATTATTCAAAAAGCATCGATTTTGATGAGAAACTAGGGCAATTTAAACAAGGAAAGGAAGTCAAACTTAATTACAGGAAAAATGAAAATGGAAAATATGAGTTCATTTTTCGTGATTCATTTGAAGAAATGCTGGTTGACTTTAAAGTAAGTCGTCCTGAACTATTTTATCAAAAAGCTAGTGGTGAAGAAACCAAGATTCCCTATGATTGGACTGTCTATT
>NZ_JAPEIB010000025.1:0-58277 GCF_028823735.1 Algoriphagus sp. NF | reverse complement strand
CTATCCAATACAGCACCGAAATGAAGACCTATTACAAGAGAAGAACCGTTGAAGGTAAAAGCAAAATGAGCACACTTAACATCATCCGAAACAAACTTCTTGCAAGGGCTTTTGCTGTTGTCAACAGAAATTCCGACTATGTAGATACTTTAAAATACGCCGCGTAAAAAAAACTGAAATTCTTCTTGCCTAAACCTTAGAATACAGGCAGGCTCGATTTCATTATTACAATTTCAATTTAATCTTCAGACCCGATTCTTTGCACTTTTTTGAACTCATTATTAAGTCAACAGGGCTTTAATGCTGTTTATTTCCTCTATCGTTTAATTCTATCTTGATATAAGTCAAGAAAAGGTGAAGGGGTTAACCCCGAATTAATTTTTCCCGTAATTTTGTATGCAAGACGAGTAAATAATTTTCAATTACAGAAGATTATTTGGTTTAGTCGGCTAGTCTTGCTCTAGGTTAGAAATAGGTTAATAGGTTTAAGGTTGTTCTAAAATGCCGACTAAGCGGTACTCCTTCCGTCACAAAAAGGAATAGTGAAAAGTTGTTCACGATCACCTAGCCCCGGTTTTCCGGGGCTTTTTTTATTTTATGCTTTCTAGGATTAGCCTTACCAATTCGGCCTTATCTCCATTCGGAATCCATCTAGCTACCACCACCAAATCATTTTCAGGATCGACATAGATCATATTGGTGCCAGCTCCAATATGGAGAAAAGCTGATTTGGGACCAGCAGGGACTTGCTTTTGATCCTCATTGAGGAAATAGTTCATAAACCCATAGCTAGGATTGGCAGGAGTGGGGGTTTTGGATTTTTCCATCCAAGTCTCCGGAATAAGCTGCTCTCCCTGCCAGTTACCATTTCGTAAAGTCAGGTATCCAAATCTTGCTTGATCCCAAGCTGAAAGCATCATTCCACCTCCCCAATGCGATCCACCGCTGACAGACTGCATGATTTGTCCATCGATGATTACAAAGGAATTTTCATAGCCGGTCCATCTCCAAGTATCACTTGCACCGATCGGATCCATGATTTTTTCCTTGAGGACTACCGGTAAAGGCTTTCTCCATATGTTCATGGCAGCCAAAGCAAGTACATTTACCCGAGTGTCATTGTATTCATATTTGCTTCCGGGTTCATTTTGCGGTCTTGCTCGCTTCTGTGCTACTCCTTCAGCAGGACGATCAGCCCAATCAGGTTTGCCCCATAGACTTCCTTCCCAATCGGAAGTTTGTCTCAACAAATGATCCCAAGTGATTTTTCGGTTGTGTTCTGTTCCAAAAAGATCAAATACGTCCTCCTCTTCCAGATGGTCAGCTTTATTGATGGAGGGTCGCTCTGGCAAGTAGGGATAGATCGGTGCCATGTATGGATATACCAAATCTTGTTCGCTGCGAATGAGGCCTTCTTGGACAGCCAGTCCCACGGTGGTTGATAGAAAGCTTTTTGCAACAGAAAAAGTCAAATCTACCCGATCTGGATCTCCCCATTGCCCAACTACATAGCCTTTGTAAATGATCAAGCCTGTGGCTGGTCCTCTCACTTTCATTGGCCCGATGGGGTAGCCAAAGGGTTCCCTTCCGAAGCCACTTTCATAGTGAGCGATCTTTAAATTTGGGTTTGCGTTACTTTCATGAGTTTTTGCAAACTCAATGGCCTCTAGGATTTTTGAGGCGTCCATGTTTAGCTCTTGAGGTGATTTTCTTTCCCAATTACCTTTTTCTGGAAAGTAAGTTTGCGCTTGAGTAGCAGAGAAACTAAATAGCAGTAAGCAAATGAATAGGATGGATCGCATGGTCTAATTTTTTTGTGATTTTAAGAAATTGCAGGTGAAAGGACTAGACCATTGATGGATTTCATCAAAATTTGGTAAAACTCTTTGAATTCGCATGAGTTAGAAATTCAGGTCAGATTCGAAGATTTTGGCCATTTTTGTAATTAGAATGATTTGAACCCTTGAACTATGAAAGAAGAAAAAATTTACATCATCGGCGCTGGAATATCAGGCTTGATTGCGGCACTTGAGTTAGAGCGAGCTGGATTTCGTCCTGTTATTTTGGAGGCAAGTGATCGAATCGGAGGTAGAATGAAGACCGATGAAGTGGATGGATTTCTTTTAGATCATGGGTTTCAAGTCTTAAATACTGCTTATCCAGAGGCTAAAAGGTATCTGGATTTTCAGGCTCTTCACCTGAAAACTTTCGACCCGGGTGCTGTCATTTTTGATCAAAATGATACTTACATTATTTCAGACCCAATGCGAAATCCGCTGAAAGTGGTCAGTATGGCCTTTTCTAAGGTTGGGACTTTTATGGATAAGGTGAAAATGTTTTCCCTTACCCAGGAGTTAAAAAACAAATCCAATCAGGAGATTTTTGCCGGAGAAAATATCCCCACCCATCAATATCTGAAGAATTATGGCTTTTCGGATCGGATTATTGAGAATTTCTTTTCTCCCTTCTTTAGAGGAATTTTCTTAGAAAAGCATTTGAATACCTCGGCTAGGATGTTTGAGTTTGTATTCAAGATGTTTGCCCAAGGACATGCGGCAGTTCCTGAGAAAGGAATGGGAGAAATTCCTGCTATGATCCGAGAGCAATTGAGTGAGACACAGATTTATTTTAATCATCCTGTGAAAGAAGTACAGGGAAATGCAATCCATCTGGAAAATGGAGAAACTTTGATTGCGGATCGAGTAATCATTGCTGTACAGCCTGACCGAGTGATGAAGCAACTACAGGGACAATTTGGAAGCCCTCGCAAGGTTTGCAACCTTTACTTTACATTACAGCGATCATTTCTGGCTAGGCCGATGATCGGATTGCTCCCAGGTGACCATTTGGTCAATAATATCGTCTTCATGGATGATGTGTCTGAGGCTTATGCAAATGGAGATCGTTCTTTGCTTTCAGTCACAGTTTTGGAAGCGGATATGGATCAGAAAACGCTTATTTCGAAGGTGCAACAAGAACTTTCAAAGATTTCAGGAGTGAAGGCGGAATACTTCAAGTTTCTAAAGTCGTATGAAATCTCATATGCGCTCCCTCATGTGGATGATATGAAATATGAGATTGCACCTACGGCCTGCAAAATCACAGATCAGGTCTTTTTAGCAGGAGATTACCTTCTAAATGGCTCCATCAATGCCGCAATGACTTCAGGACGTACGGCAGCACAGGCTATTATTCATTCGTACATGCCTACTCATTAGGGTTTCATCTTCCCAATAGGAGTTTCATCACAGTCTACATCACCAGCCACATATTGCATTCCATCCAGAAAGAATTGGAGCAATTGAGGGTTATCAAAACTCTGGGCATTGTGGGATGGGGAGGCGTACATGACTTTTCCCTTGCCTTCTGGTCTGATCCAGGCTACGTAGGTTTTTCCATCCGTTTTTTCCTGTCCCTCACGTTGCCCCGTGATTTCTGAATTGTTGAAATATAGAAGTGGAGTGAAATCACCTTCCTCGTAGGCGTTTTTGTAAAAATAGGGTTCGTCTATGTGCTTGAACCCTTCGGGTGAAAAAGCCTGAACCAAGGGATGATTTGGATTTTCCAACCTTACTTGAAAAGCTTGTTGTGGCGGGTGATAATCAAAGCTTCCTCCCAAAAGGCGACTGAAGTCCTTAGAGTTGTTGAGGATGGTATTTCCTCCATGGAGGACCAAGAGACCTCCTCCATCTGACACATATTTGCGGATATTTTCTTCCAATTCTAGCGCTTTTTGCATGATGGCTGCTGAATCGCCGTAGGATTGATTTTTAAGCTCATCCCAAAAAAGATTGCGTTTGTCGGGTTTGGAATTTGTATTATTCAACACTAATACATCGAATTTTTTCAGGTTCTTCAATTCCATGTAATCAATATCTCTGCTATTGATGACTTCAAAGGCACCGCTTTTTTCCCCTAAGATTTTGACCACTTCTTCGGTGTGAGGTCTTACCCAGTGATTGAACCCGGTATGCAATGAAAAGACCAAAACCTTCTTCTTTTTTGAGATTGGAAAAGTGGGTTTTTCGGGAGCTAAATCTCTGATTTTTTCTTTCCAAGCTTCATCTAATGTGACTTCAGGAAGGCTCTGTGCAGAGACGAATTGAAACGAAAACAAGAAAACGATTCCGTAGATAATAGCTCTGATCATAGGTATATTGGGTTAGTAGTTCGGGGCTTTTTAAGAGATTTTAATAACTTCAAAAACACAATCCCAATAACCTGAAATTTCTATGTCTTTCAAAAGAATTTTGACCTCCGTGCTATTTTTCGCCCTTTTTTCTACGGGATCGTTTGCGCAAGAAGTTGAGCTTAAGGAATCCGAAAAGGGAGTGGACTTTTATTTTGAAGGAAAGAAAGTTCTTACCTATCAGACAGTCAAAGAACCTGTTCCTGAGGGTGTCAAAGAAGCTTTTAGCAAATCCGGTTTTATCCACCCCATCAGTTCTCCTAGTGGACAAGTTCTCAGTCGGATTCAACCAAAAGATCATTACCATCACTATGGCATTTGGGGACCTTGGACCCGGGCTACCATCAGTGGGAGAGAGGTGGATTTTTGGAATTTGGGAGATGAAAAGGGCCGAGTGGATTTCTCCCATATTCTTTCCAAAAAAGTAGCCGGCGGTGCAGCAGAGTTGAATGTGCGGCAGAATCATATTGATTTGAAGGCTCCCGAGTCAGAAGGATTGGCGATTGAAGAAGACCTGAGAATCAAATTGAAGCCGGCTGATAAAGGCCGATATATGGTTGATTATACGACTACCATTTCCACCAAAATCCCCGGAGGAATCCTTTTGGATGATTACCGATACGGAGGAGGAATAGGTTTCAGAGCTACGGAAGTATGGGGAGATGAAAACAGCACTATTTTGACTTCAGAAGGTCACGATCGCAAAACTGCCGACGGCACCGAGGCTAAGTGGATCATTGTCAAGGGAAAAACCGACTCACCCGAAGGGCAAAGTGGGATTCTTTTTCTGAGCCACAATACCAACAAAGCCCATCCCGAACCCTTGCGTGTTTGGCCTGTGGGTCAATACGATGGAAAAGGAAATGTATTCATCGAATTTTGTCCCATCCGTCATGAATCCTGGGAAATTCAGCCAGAAAAGCGATACTCCCTTAAGTATCAGATGATTGTCTTTGACGGGGATCTTAAGGCAGAAGAAGCCGAGGCTTACTGGAGAGCATTTGTAAAATAAACCCAAGCAATAAATCACTAAGAATATGGAAAGAAGAGATTTTATGAAAAAAACCGCCATGGCAGGGGCAGCTTTCGGTTTCCCCACGATCGTTCCGGCTTCCGTTTTCGGAAAAAATGCCCCAAGCAATAAAATCCATATCGGTCAGATCGGCTGCGGAAGAATTGCCCGAGACCATGATTTGCCCGGCACTTGGAGGCATGATGTTGCCCGAATTGTGGCTGTGTCGGATGTAGACAGCAAGCGGATGGCAGATGGGAAAAAACTGGTCGAAGACTACTACAGCAAAAAGCTGGGCGAAAAATACATGGATGTGAAGCAATACGGGGATTACCGGGAAATGCTGCTCGATAAAGACATCGATGCGGTAATCATTTCCACTCCTGACCATTGGCATTCTCAGCCTGCCATGGAAGCCGCTTTGGCAGGAAAGCATATTTATGTGCAGAAACCCACGTCACTGACCATCAAGGAAGGTCGACAATTGGTTGAAGTGGTCAACAAAACTGGTGTAGTACTCCAACTGGGTACACAACAGCGATCGAGCGAGCAATTCAGAATTGCGGCAGAACTGGTTAGAAATGGCCGAATCGGAAAGCTTCATACCGTACGAATAGGACTTCCCGGCGATCCATCGGGTCCAGATGCTCCGGCTATGCCGATTCCTTCCAATTTGAATTTCGATATGTGGTTGGGTTCTACGCCTGAGATTCCATACACGGAAATCGGTGTCCATCCGCAAAACGACTACAGCCGTCCGGGGTGGTTGCGGCATGAAAACTATGGTGCGGGAATGATCACAGGCTGGGGTCAGCATCATTTTGACTCAGCAGCTTGGGGCATGGATACCGAGTTGACAGGGCCAAGGTATATTGAGGCAGTGGCAGAATTTCCACGCTCAGGTTTTTGGAATGTGCACGGAGACTTTATGGTCAAGGCCGAATACGATAATGGTGTCATGATGTTTACTTCCGGAGGCTATCCAAACGGAATTCGATACGAAGGAACTGAAGGATGGATTTGGGTTTCCCGGGGAAATTATGTGGCTTCCTCTTCTGATCCCGTTTCCCAAAACAACAATGCTAAAGCCTTGGATGCATCAGACCCAAAAATCCTGACTTCTCAGATCGGAGAAAATGAAATTCGATTGACCCGAAGTGATGAGCATCATGGCAATTGGCTGGACGCTATTCAGGGAAAAACGGAATTGCTTTCTCCGGTAGAGATCGGACATCGAGCTTGTTCAGTTTGTTTGATTAGCCATATCGCCATGAAATTGGGAAGAAAATTGGCTTGGGACCCGGTGAAAGAAGAATTCATCAATGATCCGGAAGCCAACACCCATCTCAGTAGACCTCAGCGAAGACCCTGGGGAACGGATTATGTGAAGGTTTAATCTTTTACCTTTTCTAATTTTGAATTCCCTTTATTTCTCAGAGGGTAGGAAGTTTGAAGCTAGAAGCTGGAAGCATGCTTATTTTGGTTTTTGTGCGGGAATTCATGCCCTACTCATTCTCGGCTTTGGCAAGTCAGGAATCAATTAATGAAAATCCTAAAACCTAAAATTTAGTGAAATTGGTGTGTTTTCGAGGGCAATTTAGATTGCTTTTCTATGATGTCTATTCATTCAAAAATTTATCGATGAATTTAAGAAGTTATACAATCTGGGCCTTTGCGGCCCTTTTGTTCGGGGCTTGTAGCTCGACAGAACCTGAAAGCAATATGAGTGAATCCACCATCCAAAATGTAACCATTATGACTTTGGATCCTGGGCATTTTCATGCCGGCTTGATCCATAAGACCATGTATCCGCAGGTGGATTCGACGGTTTACATTTTTGCACCTCCCGGAGATGAGTTGAAAGATCATCTGAACAGATTGGAGTCCTACAATACAAGGTCAGAAAATCGCACCGCTTGGAATCTGGAAGTTTTTGCAGGGGATGATTACCTGAAAAAGATGATCTCCCAAAAACCCGGCAATGTGATGATGGTAGCGGGTAAGAATGATAAAAAAATAGACTACATCCTCGAAGCCGTTCAAAATGGGATTCATGTGTATGCTGATAAGCCCTTGGTCATTAATCGCGAAGGTTTTGAAAAGCTGAAGCAGGCTTTTGCCATTGCCAAGGAGAAAGATTTGCTGGTTTATGATATCATGACCGAGCGTTTTGAAATCACCACCCTGCTTCAAAAAGAGCTTTCTCAAATCCCGGAAGTTTTTGGGGAGCTGGAGAAGGGAAGTCCAGACAACCCTGCAATCACCAAGGAGTCCGTACATCACTTTTTCAAGTATGTTTCTGGAGTTCCTTTGGTCCGACCTGACTGGTTTTTTGATGTGGAAATCGAGGGTGAGGGAATTGTTGACGTGACTACGCACCTAGTGGACCTGATTCAATGGGAAGCTTTTCCCAATCAAATCGTAGATATCACCGATGTCACCATGCTTTCGGCCAAAAGATGGGCTACGCCGCTTAGCTTGGAGCAATTTCGGCAAGTGACTGGGAAAGCTGAGTTTCCGGATTTTCTCCAAAAGGATATCAAAAATGAATCCTTAGAGGTCTATTCTAATGGGGAGATGAATTATTCACTTAAAGGAATCCATGCCAAAGTCAGTGTAATATGGAATTTTCAGGCACCTGAAGGGGCAGGGGATACGCATTACAGTATGATGCGTGGGACCAAGGCCAATTTGGTCATCCGACAGGGAAAAGAGCAGAATTACCGTCCGGAACTCTATGTCCAACTTTTGGGAGAAAATTTTACTGAGTTGGAAAATGCCGTCAAAACAACGCTTCAAAGCACTTATCCAGGAATTGATTTGGAAGAATCAAGCAATGGTGAATATCGGGTTATTATTCCTGATCGCTATCACAATGGGCATGAGGCACACTTCGCGCAGGTTACCGAACGATTTTTGGAATACTATCAAAACGGAAATTTGCCAGATTGGGAGGTGCCTAATATGATTACCAAGTATCATACAACCACCTTAGCCAAGGAATATGCATCGAAATAAAAAAATCGAAAACAGACTGGATTTGAATTAGTTTTATAATCAAATCTACTTTTATGCACGAAGACAGCTCCCCATCAGATACTCGAATTACCGTCGCCATAGCAGGAGCAGGAGGTTACATCGGGAGTTGGTTTATCGAAAAATACAAGCACAAGTACAAAATCATCGGTTTAAGCCGTCGGAAAGTAAAAAAGAACCCTTACCCGGAAGTAGAATGGAGACAAGTAGAGCTCTATTCGATTTCATCCACAGTGGAGGCTCTGAAAGGAGTGGATGTCGCCATTTATTTGGTCCATTCGATGAATGCTTCCACCAGGCTCAATCAGGGAAGTTTCGAGGATACAGACCTGCTTTTAGCAGATAATTTCAGCAGAGCTGCGGATATCAACCAGGTCCAGCAAATTATTTATTTAGGTGGATTGATACCCGATGAACCAGAAAGTACTTTATCGAGACACCTAAGAAGTCGTCTAGAAGTGGAGCATACCTTAGGTTCTAGATCAGCTGCTCTTACGGCCTTGAGGGCATCCATTATTGTAGGGCCGGGAGGATCGAGTTTTGATATGATTAAAAACTTGGTGACTCGATTGCCAGTATTGATGTGTCCTCAATGGACTGAATCTGAGACACAACCAATTTCTCTGAGAAATACACTTCAAATTATCGATACATGCATTGGCAATGAGGATGCTTATGGCCGGGCTATAGATATCGGAGGAGCTGAAGTTTTAACCTATAAATCCATGCTTGCAAAAACCGCCACGGCTTTGGGGAAAAAGAGAATTATTTTCTCTGTTCCTGTTTTTTCCTTGGGACTATCCAAGTTTTGGGTTGGCTTGTTTGGGGATAGCCCGCCACAGCTGGTGTCTCCTTTGGTAGAAAGCTTGGTACATACCTTAAAGGTTGATCCCAAAAAGGCATTTGATTTAAAAGAGCTTCAGTATATCTCCTATGAAGAGTCTGTCAAAGAGGCTTTGGAATCCGATCAAAGGCCAAATCTACCCAAGTTTTACCCCAAGAAGGGGATGAAAAACACGGTCAGAAGCATTCAACGAATGAGTAATAAAAATGGTCATTCTGCTGCTTGGGTTGCAAATCGATATAATCTATGGTTGCCTAGCTTTTTTAAATTTCTCATCAATGGAAAAAGGACTGAGCGAGGTGATATCGGATTTCATTTGCTATGGGGAAAGAAACCCATGCTTCAGCTTACCATGATTCCGGATCGAAGTGATCAAGAGCGTCAGTTGTTTTACATTACGGGAGGCTGGCTAGTGAAGCGCTTTGATTATGGATGGTTGGAATTTAGAGGTGTTCTTGGTGGAAATTATATTCTATCAGCTATCCATGAGTTCGTTCCCCGTCTTCCTTGGATACTTTATCTGAATACTCAGGCACGCTTTCATCTTTGGGTAATGAACCAATTCAAAAGATATCTGGAAACAAGGACCGATTGACCTTCGTTTTTTTAGTAAATTACGATTATTCAAATTTTGAACTCCATCAAACAACATCAAATGCAAAAAGTCACTTTTAAAAACGGAGATACCATGCCTATTCTTGGTCTTGGTACTTGGAAAAGCAAACCAGGAGAAGTACGTCAGGCGGTTTACTGGGCTCTTGAAGCAGGTTACCGACATATTGACTGTGCGGCTATTTATGGAAATGAGAAAGAAGTTGGAGAGGGGTTGGCAGATGCCATTGCTGATAAAATTGTCACTCGGTCAGAGGTATTTATCACATCTAAATTATGGAATGATTCACATAGACTTGAGGATGTAGGGCCTGCTTTGGACAAAACCCTTCAAGATCTTGGGCTTGATCACTTGGATTTATATCTAGTTCATTGGCCAATTGCTTTCAAACATGGAGTTGGTTTTGCGACGCTTAGAGAAGAGTTCTTTACCTATAAGGATGTGCCGCTTACCCAGACTTGGTCAGCTATGCAGGAGCAAAAAGCACTTGGCAAAACCAAGCATATTGGTGTGTCCAACTTTAATAGCCGCAAGCTTCAGGAGCTTCTGGATATGGGGGGAGAATCACCTGAAATGAATCAAATTGAGATGCATCCTTTTTTACCTCAGGACAAATTGGTTCAGTTTTGCAGGGAAAATCATATCCTATTGACGGCATATAGTCCTTTAGGCTCGCCTGATTCGAGAGCAGAAAAGCATAAAAATGATCCGAAATTGCTTTCAAATCCGGTAGTAAAGGAAATTGCTAAAAAGCATGGAGTTTCAGAGGGACAGGTGCTGATCGCATGGTCGATTGCTCGAAATATTGTAGTGATCCCAAAATCAGTAAATCAATCCCGAATAACTGAAAATCTGAAGGCTACTGATATCAAACTAGATGATCATGATATGATGGAGCTAAAAGATATCGGAATCAGTCACCGATTTGTTGATGGTACTTTCTTCACTCAGGGAAGTAGCCCTTACAATCTTTCAGATCTTTGGGAGTAATCGAGAATTTAATCTTCCAATTCCAACTCCTCTAGAATCTCTGCCAGGGTATCAAAATCTTTGAGCCCTGGCTTTATTTCTTCCCCTCCTTCAAGAGCAATACCAAAGAGCTCTAATTCAGAAACGGTTGACTTTACATTGAATGGACTTATTCCTCCTGCTAGGATGACCTTAGCGTTTTTAGAAATGGATCTGATGGATTCCTTCTGATCAGTATTCAATTCAGTTTGATCAACTGAAAGCAATAAGTGAAGATTTTGATTAGAAATTTTTTCTGCAAGTTCCTCTTCGATATGTCTGACTTCACTGAGATCTGCCTGAAAGATCAACTGATATTTTTCAGAATCAAATTGAAGTAAAGTCTCCAACTTATTGTGTTGAATCCACGAAATCTCGGGGTATTTTTTGAGTTTTTCCTGTAGGGTTTCCAAAGAATCATTACCAAACTCCCCGCAAAAATCAACACCTGAAACCCATCCTGAAATCTCCTGAAATTGAGTTGGTGAAACGAACTTATCTGAGGTTTCCTGTAAATCAAAACCTAGTAGGTCTACAAACATTCCTGCGCAATACCTTGCATCACTTAAGTTGGTTACGCCGCTGATCTTTACGAAAGTACTAAGAGCCATTAAATAAAATTTTTGGCTAAGTTAACCAATGATGACAGTTTTGCTTTCATTTCTGCCTTTCAAATTTGATTTTGGATGAAATTGAAGTAAAACCAGTAATTTAGGGTTCTGATAATGATGAAAAAACTACCATTTGTTTTTCTTTTTTTAATTCTACTTTCCTGTGAAAGAGAGGTAGAAAACCCACAAGTTGATCCAGGCTTGGATTACTTTCCTTTGTTGATTGGAAATTTCTGGGTTTATGAAGTTTCAGAGCGAATGTATTTTGGTGAGAATGACTTCGAAGATAGTCAGTATTTTTTGAAGGATCGCATCCGCAGTTTATTCGTAAATGATGCAGGTGAACAGGTTTTCATTGTCCAAAGGGAACGATCTCTTGATCAGATAAACTGGCAGGTAGAAGTTGACTATACACTGGTAAACAGGGATAATAATTTGGTTATGAATCTTAACAATCAGCCAATTGTCATCCTTGCCTTTCCGCCTAAAGAAGGATTGACCTGGAATGGCAATTTATATCGTGGGGCTGAGCAGGATGAATTTGAGTTGATTCAGGAATCATCCGGGTCTAGCACTGAGCAAATCCGGGTGCTACAAGAAAACGAAGATGACCTGATTACCTTTCGGGATATTCGTTACGATGTTTTTCAAAGGGGGATTGGTTTAACAGAAAGATATTCAGAAGTGTTAACTTATTGTTCAAGAAACGATTGTCTTGGAGAACAGCTTATAGATTCTGGTAGATTTTTGAATATGAAATTAATAACTTACGGTAATGAATAGGCTATTAATCTTTGCGGTCACGCTTTGGCTTTTACCATTTTTGGTGGAGGCACAAGATCGCTATGCTGTTTTTTATAAGTACAAGCCTCAGGATGGCTTAAATCTAGATCAGCCACAAGATTTTTTGACAGATCGGGCTTTGCTTCGAAGAGCGAAAGAAGGCGTTGCTGTAGACAGTACTGATCTGCCGGTAACTCAGCGCTACGTCGATGAAGTTTACCAGCTTTCGCATTACATTCTTTACCAATCAAAATGGCTTAATGCCTCCTTGATTGTGACAGATATGGAGGGAGCAAAGTCAATATCTGAACTTCCATTTGTAGAAAAAGTGGAGTTGGTGGGAAAGGGATACATTCCAAATCCCAATGCGCGAATTGGAAGAAGGCTTTTTGTGAGTACTACGGCAAAGGTTTGCCCTCCAGGAGGCAAAGCTGAGCGGACACTTGCTGCACAGGAATTGCCTTCAGATTTTCAAAATAGCCTCTTGGGAATTGATTTTATGCATGAGGAAGGTTTTAAAGGAAAAGGAATTAGGATTGCTGTATTTGATGCAGGTTTTCCGGGTACCGATAATGCCAGTCCCTTATCTCACTTGCTGAGCAATAATCAACTTGTTGCGCAGAAAGACTTTGTCAGGCCTTGGAATCAAAATGTCTTTACCGACAATCAGCATGGCACGAATGTCCTTTCTTTAATAGCCGCGGTAGAAACTGAAAGTTTTATCGCCGGCGCTCCGGAGGCAGAATATTTCTTGGCCATGACGGAGGAGGTAGCAACCGAGTACAGAATTGAAGAATATAACTGGCTTCGAGCTGCTGAATATGCGGATTCCATTGGAGTAGATATTATCAATAGCTCTTTGGGTTATTATGACTTTGAGGATCCGGAGATGAATTACAGTTCAGGACAATTGGATGGGAAAACTGCTGTAATCACTCAAGCAGCGAATATTGCCTCCAGCAAAGGAATCTTGGTGGTGAATAGCGTTGGGAATTATGGGCCAAATGAACCTTCCATTGTGGCTCCTGCGGATTCTCCAAATGTATTGGCTATTGGTTCGGTCAATCAAAGCTTGGAGGTTTCAAATTTCAGTTCTAGAGGTCCTACAGGTGATGGAAGAATCAAACCGGACCTGGCAGCTTTTGGAAATGGAGTAGCGCTTTTGAGAAGTAATGGAAACGTTGGTTTTGCCAACGGGACTTCTTTTTCTGCTCCACAAATCACGGCCTTAGCAGCAGGTTTGTGGCAGGCAAAGCCTGAATGGACTCGGGCAGAACTAATAGAAAATCTTCTTAGAAGCGCCTCCCAATATGAAAACCCGGATAATCTTTTAGGGTATGGAATTCCAAACTTCCGGGAAGCTCTTTACGGAGAAATTCTTTCAGTAGAAGAAAATGGTGAAGTTATCCCTTGGAAAGTCTTTCCTAATCCCATGGAAGGAAACAAGTTGACCATTTATTTTGGGTCAAGTTTATCGGCTGAGTTTTCATTGATTGATCTAAACGGAAAAACTCTTCAAAACCAGAGTCTATCTCGCAATACTGCAAAAGACCCTTATGAGTTGCAGCTGGAAGGGATTAGACCCGGTATGTATATTATCCAAATGCAGGACGGAAAGCTTATCAAACAGCAAAAGTTAATCCGCCTCTAATCAAATTACCCTTTTCAATGTCTTTAGAAATTGCCCCATCCATTCTAGCTGCTGATTTTGCAAATATTCAGTCTGCCGTAGAAATGCTCAATGACTCGGAAGCAGACTATATCCATGTCGATATTATGGATGGTGTCTTCGTTCCCAATATATCCTTTGGGCTTCCTGTGACAGAAGCCATTCATCGTCATGCCAAAAAGCCACTGGATGTACATTTGATGATTGTAGAGCCAGACCGATACTTGGAGGCTTTTAGAAATGCCGGCGCCGCAAACATATCAGTGCACTACGAGGCCTGCGATCATCTACATCGAACACTTCAGGCTATTCATGATCTTGGTGCTAAAGCAGGGGTGGCAATAAACCCGCATACCTCAGTGGAGTTACTGACTGATACCTTGGATTTGATAGATTTGGTTTGTGTGATGTCCGTCAACCCTGGTTTCGGTGGACAAAAATTTATAGAAAACACCTACTCCAAGGTGAGTAAATTAAAGGAATTGATCATAAAGAAGGGGAGTAAAACCCAAATTGAGATAGATGGGGGTGTTTCTTTAAATAATGTCCAAAAACTGAAAGATGCAGGAGCTGATATTTTAGTAGCCGGTAGTTTTGTTTTCAACTCAGAATCTCCGAAAGAAACAATTGCTATGCTCAAAAGAGCTTAATAATTGACCATTTGTCATAAAAATTCTAAAATATCAACGGTTTCCTTGATTTTTTGAGCCTTGACTGTTTTTTTGCAAACTTGTAACTAACCAAACGACTAATCATGATTAAAAAGACTCTGCTTTCTACGTTTTTTGTAGCGTTTGTTGCTTTTATGTCCTTCGGACAAGAGGCAACTGAAGGACCCGTGACTGATGAGGAATTAACACAATATGCAACTGTAGAAGTAATGACTTCACAGTATGTAGAGCAAAAAACGGAAGAGCTTCGTAATATGATTCTCAATAATGAGGTGATTGACGGCGGTGCTCGATACAATGAAATCAAAGCTGCTTGGGGAGATGAGGCGAAAATGGCTGAGGCGAATGTCACAGAAGAAGAAAAAACCGCTTACCAAGCTATTTTGGATTTTCAAGGCGGTCTTCAGCAAAGTGTTGTTGATTATAAGACTAACCTGATCACTGACAGCGATGTAATCTCTGTTTCTGTTTACAATAAAGTGCTAGGAGCTATTAAAGAAGATCCGGCTGTAAAAGAGAAACTAGATACAATGATCGAAGAGATGAAAGCTGCAGCAGCTCCTGCCGAGGACGGTGAAGCAGTTGAAGACGGAAAGTAATTCAATTTCATAATTGATTTAAAGCCTCCTTCTGGGAGGCTTTTTTTATATATTCACACCATACTTTGATTCTATTCGTTATTGCCTTATGATGCAAAAGAAGACGCTACTACTATGCTTTCTAATTTTGGTTTTTGGGTCTGCCTTTGCCCAAGAGGAAGATATTTTTGGGATTACCCGTAAAGCCAAGAACCCAAAAAGTGAATCTGCAGTAGGAAACGCTTTTAGAAACGTATTGGAGCAGTTTGCACTGGAAATATCTACAGGAGCTGGATATCAGCAGTTTTCAACCGATTTTTTCTCATCAAATCCAGATTTGTATCCGCTCACTCAGTTTCAAAATTTTGATGAGCCGCTGGATATTTCCGAAGAAAACCCATTAGCTATGAAAGGCTCAGATTGGGTTTTTCCTGTTTTAAATGCAGGAGTGCGAGTGAATTTATTCAATCTTCTTACAATCGGAGGGGGATATGGTATGGAGTGGGGGAATATAAAACCTATGTTGGGCGGAAATTTTGAATTTCCCTTTGAAGGGGCAAGCTATCAAGCCACCCGCTTTTATGGTACGGTGGGTTTAGTCCTTTGGGATGCAAATCGTCGGGCGAAGTATTTACAATGGCGATATAGAAGATATGCATCTGCCAATCTTTACATGCAATCTGAGCTTAAACAGCGAGTTCGGCAGATTTATCCTTGGCGATTGATCGCTGAGGCCGACTTTGGTAATTTAAATATCAAAAATTTTATTGATCCCAGCTTGACTCAAAACCCCAATTATACCCCTCGATTGGCAGTGGCAGATCAGCCTGCATTTGGAATTGGGCTCCGGCTGGAAAGGGACTTTTCAGAGTACACCAAACTTTTCATTAAAGGCTCCATGGATATTCGGAGTTTTACATATTCTGCCTCCGATTTTTCTGAATTTCAGGAGCTTGACCAACGTGTCTATGGCATGCAAGTAGGTCTAGCAATTCGGATCCCGGGGACCAAGCGATGCAAAATCGCAGGATGCGGAGTGGTGATGAAACACATGCACAATGGAGTCGAGTACAGAGGTAGCTCCATATTTAATCTCCAAAACCGAAAAATAGGTCAATGGTATTGATTGATCGTACCTGATTGTCTTTGGAATTAACTTTTCAAAAGCAGGGCCTTTTTACTATCTTGCAGCCTTAATTTATCCCGTGAATTAGCATTATATGGCCCAAGGAGAAAACGAGAATATTATTCCTATCAATATTGAGGAGGAAATGCGTGGTGCCTACATCGATTATTCGATGTCGGTTATTGTTTCAAGAGCGTTGCCAGATGTCCGAGACGGAATGAAGCCAGTTCATCGCCGTATACTTTACGGAATGCAAGAGCTCGGAGTTCTTCATAATAAACCCTATAAAAAGTCCGCTAGAATTGTCGGCGAGGTGCTTGGTAAATATCACCCTCACGGTGACTCTGCTGTCTATGATACCATGGTTCGAATGGCGCAGCCTTGGTCACTTCGGTACCAATTGGTAGATGGTCAGGGTAACTTTGGATCCATCGATGGTGACAACCCTGCGGCTATGCGATATACAGAGGCCAGGCTTAAAAGAATAGCCGAAGAGCTTCTTGTTGATATTAATAAAGACACTGTTGATTTCCAATTCAACTTTGATGACTCATTGAAAGAGCCGGTAGTGTTACCTGCCAAGGTTCCTGCACTGCTCTTGAATGGTGCTTCGGGAATTGCTGTAGGTATGGCCACAAACATGGCTCCTCACAACCTGACAGAGGTGATCAATGGCATTATCGCCTACATTGATAATAGAGAAATTACCATCCCAGAACTGATGGAGCACATTACCGCCCCAGATTTTCCTACCGGAGGAATTATCTATGGGTACAATGGAGTCAAAGCTGCTTTCGAAACTGGGCGTGGAAGAGTAGTCGTAAGAGGAAAAGCCAGTATTGAAACGAAGGATAATGGAAACCGGGAGATGATTGTCATTACGGAGATTCCATACATGGTCAATAAGGCTAGCATGGTAGAAAAAACTGCTGCCTTGATCAATGAGAAAAAGATTGATGGTATCTCTGCGATCAGAGATGAGTCTGACCGCTCGGGTATGCGCATAGTATACGAATTGAAGCGGGATGCCATATCAAATGTTGTTCTAAACAACTTATATAAGCATACACAGCTACAAACCTCATTCTCAGTCAATAATGTGGCACTAGTAAAAGGTAGGCCACAAACGCTTAATCTGAAAGATCTCATCGTACACTATGTCAGTCACAGACATGAAGTAGTGGTGAGAAGAACGGAATATGAACTTAAAGAAGCTGAAAAGCGAGCTCATATTTTACAAGGTTATCTGATTGCTTTGGATAATTTGGACGAAGTAATTGCTCTAATCCGTAACTCAGTAGATCCTGAGACTGCTAGAAATGGCTTGATGGAGCGTTTTGAATTGACTGAGATTCAGGCGAGAGCCATTCTCGACATGCGTCTGCAGCGTCTTACTGGCATGGAACGTGATAAGATCGTTCAGGAATATCAGGAGATCATGGCATTGATCGAGGAGCTAAAGGATATCCTTGCTAATGAAGATAAGCGAATGGAAATCATCAAAACCGAACTCACCGAAATGCGAGATCGATATGGTGATGACCGTCGTACAGAAATAGAGCATAATGCTGAAGATTTCAGCTATGAAGATATGATCCCAAATGAGGAAGTGATAATCACTGTTTCTCATCAAGGATATATCAAGCGAACGGCTTTGACCGAATACAGAACCCAGGGTAGAGGAGGAGTAGGCTCGAGAGGAGTCAGCACCAAAGAGGATGATTTCACCGAGTATCTTTTCACCGCTTCCACGCACAATTACCTGCTGATTTTCACTGATCAGGGTAAATTGTTCTGGTTGAAAACCTATGCCATTCCTGAAGGCGGAAAGACTTCCAAGGGAAGACCGATCCAAAACTTGATCAATATTGCCTCGGATGATCGGATTAGAGCTATTATTCAGGTAAATGACTTGAATGATCAAGATTACATCAATAACCACTTCTTGATAATGGTGACTAAAAAAGGAATCATCAAGAAGACTACTCTGGAACAATATAGTAGACCTCGTACCAATGGAATCATCGCCCTGAACATTCGGGAGGATGATCAACTGGTAAATGTAGACATGACGAATGGTGATCAGCATATCGTTATTGCTGCAAAATCAGGCCGTGCCATTCACTTCCATGAGTCTGCGGTAAGGCCAATGGGCCGAACTGCAACGGGAGTAAAAGCCATAACCTTAAATGATGTGAATGACTATGTCGTTGGCATGGTATGTGCATCTGAGGAAAATGCGACGCTACTTGTAGTTTCGGAAAAAGGATACGGCAAAAGGTCATTCCTTGAGGAATATCGCATCACAAATCGAGGTGGAAAAGGTGTGAAAGCCATGAACACCACCGATAAAACCGGAGCGCTTGTTGCCATTAAACAAGTTGTCGATACCGATGATTTGATGATTATCAATAAGTCTGGTATTACAATCCGGATCTCAGTGGATGGACTTCGAATTATGGGAAGAGCCACACAGGGAGTGAGATTGATCAAAATTTCTGAGGGAGACGAGATTTCATCTGTTGAAAAAATTTCCAAAGAAGAAGATGAAGAAAATCTAAATTCTTCAGAAATTGCACCAGATTCTGAAGAGAATCCAAATGAAACAAAAGAATAATCAACCAAAATAAGATAAACGCCAAGAATGAAAAAGCTAATTCTATCAATGGTTTTGGTCGGCGCAACGACCCTAGCCTTTGGACAAAAAAAGGTAGTACGTTCAGCTGAAAAAAACTTTAAAAATGGAGACTATGCCACTGCTCTATCAGAAGTAGAAACAGCTCTTCAGGATCCAGAGACTGGTTCAGATCCTGAGACCACTTTGTTGAAAGCTCAGATTCAATTAGGAATGTTCGCTACCGATTCTTCTAATACCATGGAGAATCTTGAGGTAGGTAACAACTCCTATGAGTCTTTTATGAAAGCCTTCGAAATGGGCGATGGAGATAAAACTTCGGGTATAGGAAAGGATATTTTCGAAGAAGATATCCCTGGAGCACCTGAGAATTTGCGTCCTAATTCAATTAACAAATTGAAAAACGTAGCATTTGATAAGGCAATTGTTCAATACAATGAGGAAGACTATGAAATGGCTTATGAGTTTTTCAACTTGGCTGGTGAAATTGATCCAACAGACACCACTATCCATTACAATGCAGGATTCCTTGCAAATGATCTTGGAAGAACTGAAGATGCTAAAAGACACTTCTCTACTCTACTTGATATCGAAGGATACAACAAGCTAAATGCATACTATTTCATGATTCAGATTTTGTCTACTGAAGACAAAGACCCTGAAGCTGCTTATGCAATGGTAACAAGAGCAAAAGAAGAGTATCCTTCAGATAAGGACCTTTCTACTTACGAAATCCAACTTTTGCTTCAGCTAAACAAAATGGATGAAGCAATGGCTCAAATCAAAACAGCTCTTGAAAGCGATCCAAACAATACTGCTTTATTGCTAAGATCTGGATATCTAAAAGAGCAAGCAGGTGATATGGAAGGTGCACTTGCCGACTATAAAAAGTCAGTTGAGGTTGATCCGCAATTCTTTGAAGGTAACTACTATGCCGCTGCATTGCTTATCGAAAAAGCACGTGAAATCCTCAATGAGTTGAACGGTCTGTCCGATGAAGAATGGGAGAAGCGTTCTGAGTCTATGGGCAAAGAAGCAAACGAATACTATGCTGACGCAGTAACTTACTTCGAAAGCGCTCTTGAAATCAAGCCTGAGGATACAGGAATCATGGAAATTCTGTTCCAGATTCACACTCGCTTGAAGAATGACGCTAAAGCTGAAGAGTATAACAAAAAACTAATTGAACTTCTCGGTCCTAACTGGATGGAAGGATAATTTGAACTTATTCAAGTACCTAAAAAAGCTGCCATTTGGCAGCTTTTTTGTTTTCATTATATTCGTTTTAATGATTTGACATTTCGTTAATTCTTAACTTTATGAGACTAGCTTATTTTTTCAGTAGTCTGTTTTTGAATATTAGGCATGCTTGTCTGATAATGATTGTTTTTTTGAACCTAAGTTTGGTCTCTTTTCAAGCTTTTTCTCAGGAAAAATATGATAAGATTATTGAGTTATCGGTCGAATCCGGTCCTTTTATCAGCAATGGGGATCCTTGGGCTGATGAGTTGATCGATTTAGTTTCTTACACTGCTTTTGATTTTCGTTTTGGATGGCGTCAAAACAAAACCTTTATGGGAGATCTATACAGAAACCCAATTTTCGGGATTGGGGTATCTTCCACACTACCCTATCAATCTGAAATCGGTAGACCAATGGGAGTCTATTGGTTTTTTGATATTCCATTTAGACCTTTTTCTCAGGATAATAGGTTAAATTTTTCCTACTTTGCTCATTTGGGTTTAGGCTTCAATCTCAATCCATATGACTCTTTGGATAACCCTATCAATCAATTTATAGGCTCCGAATTAAACAGCTACATCCATTTTGGTGCAAAAGCCAATTATACACTCTCAGATCGATTTCAGCTTTTTTCAATGCTTGGATTAAAGCACTTTTCAAATGGATCTACCAGAAAGCCTAACGCCGGAATTAATTTGGTCCCGGTTTCAGTAGGTTTGCGGTATAATTTTCAACCAAGCCAAGTAAAACCCGAAGAAGCTTTTCTACGAGACCGCCCCATTCTTTTCGAAGAAGGGTACTGGAATTTTATGCTTTACACCGGCTCTAAGAATTACGAAATCGGAGAGGGGACCTACTTTCGAGGTGGTTTTAATCTGAGCTATATCTGGGACAAAAATTACAAATATCGATACGGGATGGGCTTAGATGTCTTTTTTGCTCCAGGTCTGTCAGAACGAACAGGTAATACCGATGTGGGATTTTGGGATCAAACCAGTGTAGCAATTGCAGGGGCTTGGGAGTGGAAACTTACCGAAAGGCTGTATGCCCCGGTTGGATTGGGATTTTATATCCATAGAAACAGGGAAAACCAAGAATCAACAGTCTATTATGAGCGGGTAGGACTCAGATACTTGATGTCTGAAAATTTACAATTTGGAGTTCAAATCAAGGCCCATAGAATCAAGGCTGACTTTTTTGAATTTACTTTGGGCTACCGATTTTTAAGAAAACAATAAAAGAGACCCACCTATCAAATTTTGTTTTTTATTACACTTAGCTAATGCTAGTTTGGAATTTGATTTAAGAAAATACATGAAATCGACACGATTAAAATCATCCTTAAAGACATATTGATATGGTTATTTTAATCGTCAAAGATTCCATCTGGCAATTTGAAGTCGAAAAGTAAACAGATGAAAAAACTACGTTTCTTTCTGCCAATTATATTGGTTTTTTTAGGGCTTAATTTTCCATTGTTCGCTCAGTCCTTGTCTTCCTCAGACTTATATCATGAGCTCTTGAAATTGGAAGAGACCAAGCGAGTGCTTTATGTCGCAGCTCATCCGGATGACGAAAATACCCGGCTGATTGCCTATTTGGCTAACGAGACAAAAGCCCGAGTAGCTTACTTGAGTCTGACTCGAGGTGATGGTGGGCAAAATCTCATTGGGCCAGAACTAGGAATCGGTTTGGGTCAAATCAGGACTCAAGAGCTTTTGCAAGCTAGAATGACAGATGGGGGAGTTCAGTATTTTACCCGAGCAAAGGATTTTGGATACAGTAAAAATCCTAGTGAAACCCTCCAAAACTGGAATAAAGAAACAATCCTTTCAGATGTGGTATGGGTGATTAGAAAATTTCAACCTGATATTATCATTACCAGATTCAATACCATTCCCGGCGTAACTCACGGTCATCATACCACCTCAGCAATTTTAGCAGAGGAGGCTTTTGCAATCTCAGGAGATCCAAACGCTTTCCCTGAGCAACTTGAGTATGTGAAACCTTGGTCAGCAAAGCGGATATTTTGGAATGCATATAATTTTCGAGGAGAGTTTGAAGCTCAGGAAGGCGAGGTTTACCATGAGTTTCCCACTGGGGATTACAATCCTGTATTGGGTCAAACCTACAATCAAATGGCAGCGAATAGCCGAACCATGCATAAGTCTCAAGGCTTTGGATCGACTGCTTACATTGGGGCTTCAAATGATCATATTCAATTTATTGCAGGAGAAAAGTTTGAGCAAGGCCCCTTTGAGGGTGTGAAAAACAGGTGGGATCATTTTGAAAATGGGAAAGCAACAGAACTGTTAATAAACGATCTGATTCAAAATTTTGATTTTCGGTCCCCAGCGAACAATCTTTCTGCTTTATTAAAAATCAGAGAGCAAATCAATCAAATGGAAGGAAGCGATCTCTGGATTAAAGAGAAAAAAGAGTCTATTAATGATATTGTTTTAAAAGTAATTGGATCAAAAATAGAATTTGTCACCAATCAGGAAGTGGCCTTTCCCGGGGCATCAGTCAGTACAGACTTGGTGATTAATTCTCCCGGAAATACAGCCATAAATATATTGGGCGTGGAAGTTTTGGGAGAAAAGGTTGAGGTAGAAGGGGGTGGTAGTTCAGCAAATGAGCCTTTCCGTCAGGATATTAATTTGACCATTCCTGAGGGTTTTGACTTTACCCAGCCTTACTGGCTTGAAAATTACGAAGATGGGCCCATGTATCCGGTTGGCGATCAGCAAATGATCGGAAAGCCATTTAATGATGCGAGTATACAAGCCACACTGAATTTGGAGATTGAGGGGCAGTTGTTGACAATTAGCACTCCTTTAGTCTATAAATTTAATGATCCCGTAGATGGGGAGGTAAATCAGCCATTTATCATTACTCCATCGATAGACTTGGAACTGTCGAAGAAAGTGCTTTTTGGAATCAATGAAAAAAGACCACAGGTAACGGTTTTTGTCAATTTTAGAGATAAAATCGTAGATGGCGTTTTGAGTTTTTCCGGCCTTGATTCTAGCGAATATCGAATCTTAGAATCAGAAGACCTAGTGGGAAGAAAGCAGCGAAGATATCAAGTTGAGTTTGTTTCTGATCAAGTGGGAAAACGAAGAATTCTGGCTACTTACACAACTTCATCAGGAAGTTTTGATCAGACTTTAAACAGAATCACCTATAAGCATATCCCTAATCTTACATTTTTCACTTCAGCTTCTATTGATTGGATTCAAGCGGATTGGGAAATATCAGGCGGTAAAATTGGTTATGTTCCTGGCGCTGGAGATGAAGTACCTGAGGTCCTGGAAGCCCTAGGTTATGAAGTGACCATGCTTGGAGACAGTGATTTTGATTTGGATAATTTAGCTCAGTTTAAGGCTATAATTATGGGAATTCGTGCCTACAATACCAATGCTCAGGCTGCAGCAAACCAGCAAGCATTGATGGGTTACGTACTTTCAGGCGGAAATATGATTGTGCAATACAACACAACGGGTAGATTACTGACCAATCAACTTGGTCCCTATCCCTTCTCTCTAACCAGAGATCGGGTTTCTGTAGAAACTGCTCCGGTTGAAGCCGACTACACACATCCAATTCTAGCTGGCCCAAATAAGATTTCCCCGAATGACTTTGAAGGATGGGTGCAGGAGCGAGGATTATATTTTGCCGGAAGCCTTGATGAGGAATACTCGACTCCATTGTATATGAATGATCCAGGAGAAGACACCCAGACTGGTTCGCTCATTCATGCTGCTTATGGAAAAGGCAATTATGTCTACACGGGACTTTCTTTTTTTAGACAATTGCCTGCTGGAGTACCCGGAGCCGTAAAATTATTCGTAAACTTAATCGAACAATAAACCCAAATGGAAGAAAAAGATATCAAATGGAAGCGCCTCTACTGGGGACTCATGCTTAATCTGGCTGTATTGATTTTCTTTTTCTACTTCCTGATGCAGCACTTTTCATGACTAGCCTAGACTGGATTGTACTATTCGGAACCCTGGGTGCCATTGCAAGCTATGGTATCTATAAAACAAGGGGTCAAAATAGCCTAGATTCTTACCTTCGAGGAAGGAATTCCATGAATTGGTGGACCATTGGGCTTTCTATCATGGCCACTCAAGCCTCTGCCATTACTTTCCTTAGTACGCCTGGGCAAGCTTATGAAAGCGGGATGGGTTTCATCCAATTTTACTTTGGCTTGCCCATAGCCATGATTATTATCTCCGTCGCGTTTATCCCTATCTATTATCGGCTGAAAGTCTATACCGCATATGAATATTTGGAAAATCGCTTTGACTTAAAGACCAGGACGCTAGCTGCCTTACTTTTCATAATTCAACGCGGTTTGGCTTCGGGGATTACTATTTATGCGCCTGCCATTATTCTTTCGACTCTTTTGGGTTGGAATCTGACTTGGACCGTCGTATTCATTGGGGTAGTAGTGATTATTTACACTGTTTCAGGAGGTACCGCTGCCGTATCCATCACGCAAAAACAGCAAATGGCAGTGATGATGGGAGGGATGATTTTGGCAGGTATTATTGTCATTCGGATGCTTCCGGTCTCATTTACAGAAGCTTTGCATGTGGCAGGGAGCATGGAAAAGCTGAACTTGGTCAATCTGGAGTTTGATCCATCCGACCGCTACAATGTATGGTCAGGAATGACTGCAGCTGTCTTCTTATTTCTGTCCTATTTTGGAGCTGATCAAAGTCAGGTGCAGCGCTACCTCTCCGGTCAAACTTTAAGTCAAAGCCGTATGGGGCTCATTATGAATGGCTTTTTGAAAGTTCCCATGCAGTTCATTATTCTTTTTATAGGAGTCATGGTCTTTGTATTCTACCAATTCTACCAGCCTCCTGTGGTATTCAATACGGTACAGACTGAAAAACTTCAGGAAAGTGAGTATGCCTCTGAATTTCAATCCCTTCAGGGAGAATTTGACGCCTTGTTTGAGGAAGGAAAGCAAGCATATCAGGAGCTTTTGGTAGCCGTGGATGCGGAAGATGATGTCGTGAAAAATCAAATCAAAGCCTCACTTGGGCAGATCAAGCAAAAGCAGGAAGCCGTCAGGGATGAGGTGAAGGCTTTAATTGTCAAGAATGATCCGGTAGCGGAGACCCGAGATACGGATTATGTTTTTATGCGCTTTGTGATGGATCATTTACCCGTAGGGATAGTCGGGTTATTGTTTGCGGTGATATTTTCGGCTGCTATGTCTTCCAGCGCTTCTGAGTTGAATTCGCTAGGTTCTACCACCACTATTGATCTTTATAAGCGGTCTATCAAAAAGGAGGCTTCAGATGGTCACTATGTAATTTCTTCGAAGCTTTTTACCGCCTTGTGGGGTGCTCTCGCGATCTTCTTTGCCATCTATGCCTCACTTTTTGAGAATCTGATCCAGGCAGTTAACTTATTGGGATCACTCTTCTACGGAACTATTTTGGGAATATTCCTGGTAGGCTTCTTCATGAAATGGGTAAAAGGTTTTGCTGTGTTTTTAGCAGCGCTTCTTTCTCAGGTTTTGATTTTAGTAATCCATTTTCAAAATGGGGAAGGCTTATTCGGATTCGTATGGGACATCGGCTTTCTTTGGTACAATGCCATCGGTTGTCTTTCCGTCATGCTCTTTGCCATGCTGCTTCAGGTCTTGAAAAAATAAAGGCCCTTCCAAATTGAAAGGGCCTTCATTCTTTGTTTTATCTGATTATCTACTTTTCTCTCACTATTCGTAGCTTTTGACCTAGAATAAAGCCTGAAGTTCAGGTTCAGGGAGCTTCGGTCTTCATACTTCCAATTTCCAATTAGATAATCAATGAAAAATTAGCTCTTGGCAGAATTCTTCAAATTATTTGATCGACTTCATCAATCTTTCATTCAAAGCTATGTAATCTGGATTTTTAGCTTCTTCCGCTAGTTTCATAGATTCTTTAGCTGAGGCTAGTGCTTCTGAATTTTTGCCCAAAGCCACTTCGATTTTAGCTTTCAGGTGCATAGTCCAGTACTTCGGATCAGAAGTTGTGGAAGCTTTGATCCACTCATAAGCTTGATTAAGATCCTTGTTATTGTTGAAGTAATAATTGGCGGAAGCGTAAAGTAAGCTTGGATTTTCCGTCTTCGTATCGATGACCATTTCCTGAATCTGAGCCATCACAATTGGGTCGACTTCTGTAGAGATCCGGAAATCCACTCGGGTGTTTTCCCATTTCATCGAAAGGTCAGCTGCATTGTCAGTCATATTATTGAAGCTGATTTCGAAGGTTTCGTACTTTCGGCTCAGCTTATTGGGCGAGACCGTAAATCGCATCAAATCATCGGCATCCGAATAACCGAGAGCACCCCAAAGTTCTGTGTTTTTTGATAGGACAATGGTCCATTCATTTTTCCCGGGAATTGTGTAAAGCGCATATTTCCCAGCTGGTACAGTCTTGCCATCAATCATGACATCCGTAGAAAAATCCAAAGTGGTAGCCGAATTGGCTCCTGTGCGCCATACTTGGCCGTAAGGCACCAACTCACCGAATATCTTTCTTCCTCTTGTACTAGGTCTTGAATAGATGACCTGTACGTCAGTGAGACCTACCTTTTGGGAAATACTTGCCGAAGGGGAGGCCTGAGGCATTTGAAGTTGTTGGGCGAAAGAACTCCCTAAAGCAGCAAAAACTGCCAAAAAGAATATCAAGCTAAATTTTTTCATGGTTATATCGTTTCAGTTAATTGAGTGCAATTTGCTTAATTTTTGACCAAGAATTTGTGTTTTTTCGTCAAATTTTTGATCAATGGATGTATCGTTTTATACCGAGATTGAGTAGATATTTACAAATGTCGACCTTTGTATTATGAGCCTTGCAATCATCAGTCCTGGAAGAGATCCTCAACCTTGGATCGACGCTATCCGAAAGCAAAACGATCAATTGGAAATCGAAGTATTTCCGAATATCCAATATCCCGAAAAGGTTGAAATTGCCCTTCTTTGGCAGCATCCAAAAGGAATTCTTGCAGATTTCCCAAATCTAAAAATGATTAGTTCTATGGGTGCGGGAGTAGATCATATTCTAAGTGATGATTCCATCCCTGAGGAGCTTCCGATTGTAAGAATTGTAGATGAAAAGCTGACCTGGTCCATGACCAATTATGTGGTGATGGGTGTGCTGAATTTTCATAGGCAGGTCACTCGATATCAGCAACTTAAAAAAGATCGAAATTGGGATATGTCTGAACCCGAGATTCCGGTTACCATTGGAGTGATGGGCGTAGGAGCTTTGGGTTTTGATGTATTGGAAAAACTAGATTTTATGGGATTTCCAGTAGTAGGCTTTGGTTTTTCTGAGAAGGACGATTTTCCTTTTCCTTACTTTCCAAAGGAAAAATTAGATGAGTTTTTGAAGGAGGTGAATGTTTTGGTTTGTTTGCTGCCGCTGACTGCTGATACTGAAAATATTCTGAATAAATCGCTTTTTGAAAAAGTCAATCCCGGGACATATTTGATCAATGTCGCCCGTGGAAGACATCTAGTCGAAGAGGACTTGATAGATGCAATTTCAAAAGGTCAGCTGTCAGGAGCTATGTTGGATGTCTATCGGAAGGAACCTCTCCCGGAGGATCATCCTTTTTGGCAAAATGAAGGCATTTTTATGACACCCCACATTGCGAGTGTCACTAATCCGGAGGCGGCTTCTCCTCAGGTAGTGGAAAATATCCGCCGACTTGAATCCAACGAACCTTTGATTAATCTCGTAAACCGATCTCGAGGCTATTAATTATGGAAAAAAACGGGACTATTCTTTGCCCTACCGATTTCTCTGAGTGTTCACTCAATGCAATTGAGTATGCAAGCCGAATCGGGGAGCAATATGGTGCAAAGCTGATTTTAATTCATGTCAGCAACAAAGAGGACTTTTTAAAGCTGAATCCAGGCCGGGAAGACAATGATTATCAGCGTGATTTTTTAAAAGAAAAACTGAATAATCTTAAAAAAACAGTACAAGCGGAATCAATCCCTTTAGGGCTGGAATCTTGCGAAGGGATGATTTTAGAGGGAGATGTGATCGAAGTCATGCTAAATGCAATCGATGAAACGGATTGTCAGCTGGTGGTCATGGGCACAGAAGGGATGAATGACCTACGAAAAAATATTATTGGTAGTCGCACAAGTCAGATAGTAGGGAAGTCCCCCGTGGACGTATTGGTGGTGCCTAGAAAGGTTTTTTATAAGAAACCGAGGAAATTGGTCTTTGGTACAGACTATAGAGAAGAAGATAAAATCGCTATTCAGAAGGTAGTTGAGTTTGCAAAGTTTTTTGATGCTGAAATAGATATTGTTCATGCCTCTGATGGCAAAAACAAACTGGATAGACCCTTACATCAATCGATGGTGGAAGAGATTACACCCTTTGTGAGGTACGATAAGGTGAATTTTGTTCTGAAGTCTTTTCGGGACAACCTGGCTCTAGGCATGGAAAGCTATCTAGCCTCCGCCAAGGGGGATATGCTCATTACTTTAAGTAGACAGCGCGATTTCTTTGATAAAATCTTCAATAAAAGCCTATCCAAGAAAATGGCCTACTTCATCACGAAACCGCTGTGGGTGATCAAAAATTTTTAAGCTTAAGAAAAAGGCTTTTTCAGAAATTGGAAAAACTCAGATCGGGTCTTTGAATCAGTGAAAACCTTTTTCACAATCTGAAAGTAATTTCCCAGCGTCAAAGCCTCATTAGTATTTCCATTTTTGGGAATTTCCGGTAGGGGTGCTGGCTTTTCGTTGGCAGGCGGATTTGGTTCTTTTTTCTCAGGAGCTTTATATCCAACCAAGTCATCAGCCTTTTCAAAGCTTTTCTTCGATTTTTTCTGATAGCCGAGTTTTTCCTCGACCAAGCCTTTGTTGTTGTACGCGACAGCATCTTCAGGGTCCAATTCGATTGCTTTTTCATAATCTTGAATAGCACCCATCAAATCCCCGATTCTATCCTTGAAAAATGCCCTGCTGCTATAGCGGTAAGGGTTATTTGGATCAAGATTGGCAGCTCGATCAAATTCCGTCAGAGCCTCTTCATTTTTACCTAGTAAGTGCAAAACTACCGCTCTATCAGAGATAAAATCGGTGTTATATGGCTCAAGAGCTACTATTTTATCGAAATCTTCCAAGGCAGATTCAGTTTGACCCATACGGGAAAGTATTCTGCCGCGAAAGAGAAAATAATTGCTTTCGCTTTGATTTTCTGTTATCAATTGGTTGAAAATCACCAATGCTTCTTCGAATTTGCCAGATTTATAATAAGAGATACCTGTCTGAAAGTCCATTTGAATGCTTTTTAATTATTACAAAATTAACAGGAGAATAGTTTTCACAATTATCAATTTGCTTTTGGCAGCTTTTGATAGCTACTCTTATCTTTAAGTCTCAAATTGCAAACCATGCCTAAACAACCGACGGACGTCATCAAGGATTTGAAAGCGGGGAAATTTTCTCCAGTTTATTTTTTAGAAGGAGATGAGCCCTATTACATCGATCTCATTACAAAGATAATTGAGGACAATGCGATTCCGGAGCATGAGCGAAGTTTCAATCAGTTGGCGCTATATGGAAAAGACGCTAACATGGGGGTGGTGTTGAATAATGCCCGCAAATTTCCGATGATGGCTGAGCGTCAGTTGGTAGTGGTAAAAGAAGCCCAAAGCTTACCCGATTGGAGCAATGAAGGTGTTGCCGATCTGCTGATCAAATATGTAGAAAACCCGCTACCCAGTACGATTTTGGTTTTTGCGTACAAGCATAAAAAGATCGACGGAAAAACGACCTTGGCCAAAGCCCTGAACAAGCATACAGTCTATGTGAGATCTGAGAAAGTGCCTGAATACAAGCTCAAGCAATGGCTCGAGGGCTATTTTAAAGAAACTGGCTATGGCATTGATCAAAATGCCATCAATCTATTGGCTGACTCGATCGGAAATAATTTGGAGGTGATGACCAATGAAATTGGAAAGATGTTTATCAATCTTCCTGCAGGTACCAAAATCACGGTAGACCATATCTCCAAATACATCGGGATCCATAAGGATTACAACAATTTTGAGCTGACCAAGGCTTTGGGTTTTAGAAATGTGGTCAAAGCCAATCAAATCATACAATACTTTTCTCAGAACCCAAAAAATCATCCCATCATTCCGATTTTTTCATTGATCTACTTCTATTTCAGTAAGTTAGCAATCATTCATGAGCACAAGGCTCAAAATGCTGACCAAGCCGCTGCGGCTTTAGGGATGAATGCCTTCATTGCAAGAGAATACTTCACTGCTTCCCGCAACTATAAATTGGGCAAGATAATTGAGGTGTTCGCACACATTCGGGAAGCAGATCTTCGTTCTAAAGGAGTAGACTCCGGAAATATGAGCGAAGGTGAAATTCTCCGAGATCTCGTGTATAAAATTTTGCATTGAAACGCTTCTTTTCTTGAAATCCCAAGGCTGAATCTGTGCTTTTGGGATTGTACGGAAGCATTATAATTAATCATTTGCCCATGAAATACTGCCTTGTGCTTTTTGCTGTTTTAGGCTTCAGTGTTCAGGTGCTGGCTCAGTCCACCCTTTACCAAACTGGAGAACAGCGATTCCTGGATGATCAAACCGCTTTCTTTGAAAAGCAACTTTTTTCAGCCAGCCTGTATGAATCTGAAAAAGTAACCTCTAAAGATAATTACCTCGATCAATCCCGAGCAGCTCGTCTTTTAGCTGCACAGTCTGCCTTGGAATTGGAGAGTCCTGATGGGGTAGGGCTGATGAAGTCCTACATTTTGGACAATGGTAAGCATCCAAGTGTTGCGACAGCAGGCTTGTACCTAGGGGATCATTTCTTTTTTAAGCGTAACTACCGGGAAGCAATAGATGGATACGCCTTGGTAAGTCCTGTGAATTTGGAAGTTTCCAAGCGCGCAGATTTGCTTTTTAAGCAGGGTTATGCCCATTTTCAATTGAAAAACTATGACTCAGCAGCTCCTTATTTTGATCAGGCAAAAGTACTTGGACAGGAGGTAAGCTTTGATGCTTATTACTACAGCGGTTTTATTGCGCTGCAGAATGGAAATAGTGCCAAAGCGATTCAAGATCTTCAAAACGCTGAAAAGTCTCCCTTCTACAGAGATAAAGTCCCTTACCTTCTAGCTTCCCTGTATTATCAGGAGGGGAGCTTTACTCAGTTGATCAGCTATGCAGAAGAAAAGCTTAAAGGTGGAGCTAATCTTGAGCGCAAGGAAATGATTAATCTCTACTTGGCCGAGGCGTATTTCGAGCAAAAGAACTTTGAGAAAGCAGCAGAAAACTATGACGCTTTCATCAATGCCCGAAAGGGAGAACTTACCCCCGAGCAAGTCTATAAAGGTGGAATTGCCCAGTTTGAGATAGAAAATTACCAGAGAGCCTCAGACTATTTGAAAGTTTCGGCTTCCACAGCTGATGAAAAGGGGCAAGCTTCGTCTTATTATTTGGGGCATGCTTATTTGAAGTTGGATAATTATCAGTTTGCCAGCACCTCATTCAAAGCGGCTGCCTCTGCGGATTTCAATCCAAAAATCAAAGAGGAGGCACTTTTTAACTATGCCAAGTCAAATCTTCAGAAAGGCAGCTTTCAAGAAGGGATTTCCGGATTGGATCAATACCTGAATGAATATCCCTCGGGGGCTTTTCGCTCGGAGGCCGAGACCTT
Organism: Algoriphagus sp. NF; assembly: GCF_028823735.1. Classification (NCBI taxonomy): domain Bacteria; kingdom Pseudomonadati; phylum Bacteroidota; class Cytophagia; order Cytophagales; family Cyclobacteriaceae; genus Algoriphagus; species Algoriphagus sp. NF. Next base: position 26,544 of record NZ_JAPEIB010000025.1, on the reverse strand, counting down.
GCTTTCTGAAGCCTTGATCAATACCAGCGATTATCTCCGGGCGATTCAGCAGATGGATCAAATCCAAAATAAGTCTCCGCGCATTCGGGAAGCGTATCAGCGGGTTGCTTTTTATCAAGCGATGGTCTATTTCCGGGATAAAAGATATCCTGCGGCAATTTCATATTTAGATAAATCCTTGGATTATCCAGTCAATAAAGACTTGATTTTGGAATCACACTTCTGGAAGGGCGAGATTTATTCTGCCAATGGAGAATTGGATAAAGCCATAGCCTCCTACCAGGAAGCGCTTCAGTTGGGTAGAACCACCTCTAGTGCTTATCTGACCAAAAGTTTGTACGGTCTGGGTTATGCTTATTTTAACTCCAAGCGATACCGCGAGGCTGAGGCACAGTTCAAAACTTACACAGACCGTCTGCGCACCCGCCAAAACAAGGAAAATTACGATGACGCATTACTTCGATTAGGAGATTGCTACTACGTGCAAAAGCGCTTTGCTGAAGCAGAAAGTACTTTTCAGCAAGCGATTTCGGAGCGAAATGCAGGTATTGATTATGCCTACTATCGCTTAGGGGTTGTTCAGAATTTCCAATCAAAAAATAGTGCAGCCTTGAGAAGCTTGGATCAATTGATCGCAGGCTATCCAAATTCACTATATCTGGAAGACGCACTTTTCCAAAAAGGTCAAATCCTGATGGAAGAGACCCAGTATAGCGACGCAACTTTTGCATTTTCGGATTTGATTTCAAAGCGGCCGAATAGTCCATTTGTTCCCTTTGCCTTGGAAGGCAGAGCAGTTGCGAACTTCTCTCAGCAAAACTACGATCAGACGGTTCGGGACTATCAAACCATTTTGGATGAATTCCCAAATTCAGGAAATGCTGAAACAGCCCTAAAGGGTCTGCAAGAGACACTGGCACTGCAAGGAAGGGCAGGGGAGTTTTCAGGTTATTTGGATAGCTACAAGCGATCCAATCCAGAAAATGGTTCTGTGCAAGCTTTGGAGTTTGAATCAGCGAAGAGTCTGTATTTTGAGCGAAATTTTGCTCAGGCGAGCCAAGCTTTTGAGCGCTATCTGAGTAGCTATCCGGAAAGCAGTCAGCGAGTGGACGCCCTGTATTTTATGGGTGACTCTTATTTCCAGTCAGGTAATCAAGATGATGCTTTGCGAGTATTCCGTCAGCTAGAAAGCGAACCCGCCTCTCCGCAACGCTTAAAGGCAATGCAGCGAATAGGGGAGATTTTATCAGCGCAAGGAAATTATTCAGAGTCTATTCCTTACTTGGAAACTGCCGTTCAAAATGCCCGAAGTAAGGTAGAAGAGGCCGAGTCGCTGATGGCTTTATTGAAAGCTTACAATGAAACGCAACGCTATCAGGAAGTCATCAACACTGCGGAAAAATTGGAAAGCTTGGATGGTATTTTACCGGAATCGACTCCAAGGGCTCTACTCAACAAGGCCAAAGCACAATTTGCCTTAAAGCAAGATCAGGCTGCAGGGGTCACATTGGCGGTTTTGGTAGATGAGTATAAGACGATAGAAGGGGCCGAGGGCTTGTTCCTTTTAGCAGAATCCTATCAAAAGCAAGGTCAGATCGACCTTTCAAATGACAGTATTTTTGAAATGTCCGGTCCTTTTGCCGATTTCGATTATTGGTATGGTCGGATGTTCCTACTTCTGGCTGAAAACTATTTGCTTTCTGGAGAGGATTTTCAGGCTAAAGCCACGCTTGAGTCTATCGTAGAAAACTCCACGAATGAGGAAATCAAAAAACTTGCTCAGGATAAACTCCAAACCTTGAACTAACCATGAGAAAATTAAAAATATTCTTCGCGGCATTGATTCTAGGAACTCCTGGAATTGCTTCGGCACAAATACAAAATAGAGGGGAAGTTCAAGACCAGGAGTTTGTTATCCGAAAAGACCGGGTTTTGACTCTTCCGAATCAACCTCGGGTTTATGAGAAGCTACCAGTTTTGCCTCAACCGAAAGGGCTCAGTAATTTCAATTACAAGGTCAATTTCTATGAGTTGGATTTACCCCCAGTTCAATTAAAGGCAGAGCCGGTACAAAAGACCTATCGACGTGATATTGCTGATCGATACCCCGGGTTTTTGAAGGCTGGTTATGGAAATTTTGCCAGCCCTCTTTTGGAGGCTCGATTGATGGCAACTGAGGTCTATGATTGGAATTACTCCTTCAATCTGAAGCATCAAAGCTTTGGCAAAGGCCCCATTTTGGGGGAAGAGTCCAAAGAATCCCATACCAATCTCGGAGGGAATGCCAGTTACTTTTTGGATCAAATAGAAGTATTCGGAGGCTTGGAATGGGCACAGGATTCTTACTCTTTTTACGGAATTGATACTTCAGTAATCAATGACCCTAACTTGGAATTTACCGGAATTCAGGGAAATGTATTCCAAACCATTCGTCTTCATGCGGGTATCCGGGACATAGAAAAGGTCGGGCCGATCTCTTATCAAGGAAAAGTCCATTTTCAAAACTTCCAGGATAGCTATCTCGCAAAAGAAACAGAAATAGCTTTGCAAGGAGAAGCGGTTTTCAGGCCTTCTGATGACTGGACAGGTTCGGTCAATTTATCATTCTTCAATACCAATCCTGAGGATAGGGACTATGATGTAAGCAGAAATTATTTTGCCATCCGTCCTCGAGTGGTTTATCGCTTAGATGCTTTTCAGTTTACCGCAGGCTTAAATTTGATTTCAGAAAATGATTCTGTTCCGGGAAAATCCAGTGATTTCAGAATTTTCCCTCTTTTGAAAGCTTCTTATCAATTTGCTGATGAATTTGGATTCTTCGGGGAGTTTTCCGGTGATGTAATTCGAAATACTTATTACAGTTTTGCCATGGAAAATCCCTTCATCGGGCCATCTGCACAATTGCTAAATACGATTAATAATTACAAGGTAGCAGGAGGAATCGAGGGGACGGTTCAAAATACGGTTGATTACCGGGCCGGAATAGATGTCAGTCGATTTAATCAAATGCACTTTTTTGTGAATTCTGGAGCGGATACTTCCCGCTTTGAATTGGTGTATGATGATCGAGTGACGGTGTTTAACATCAATGCCGAATTTGGGGTTCGTGTCAATGAGTTTTATCGACTCTCTTCAAGGCTTGACCTTTTTCAATACGATATGAATCTTCAGGAAGAAGCTTGGCATCGGCCTACTTGGCAGGTAGGTATCAATAATCAGTTATTACCTTTGGATGGTTTATTGATTCAGGCAAATCTGAATTTTATGGGAGGAATCAAGGCCCGCACGATTACTTCAAACCCAGAAGTCCCATTTTCTTCTGAAAAGCTAAAGACCATTGCAGACCTTCAATTGAAAGCTGATTTCCAGATTACAGAAAAGATTGGTGTTTTTGTGGAAGGAAATAACCTTCTCAATGGCCAAAATGTGCGTTGGTTGAATTATCCGGTTCGAGGCGTGCAGTTGATCGGTGGAGCTTGGTTGAAGTTTTAATATTTTTGTGCTTTTTGATCAAATCAACTAGCTTCGTAACAAGGCAATTTCATTAGACTGTGAAGAAAAGAGAAAAAGAAACCTGGACCGATCCCAAAGACTTTGGGTTACCTTTTGTTGAAGTCAAAAAACTTAAAGAATTAGAGGAAAATATCAAGTCCAATTCTGAATCGCCTAAAGAAGGCTCAGAAGAAACAGTGGTATCTGCCTCTGAGCTACGATCCAAGGTTCTTTCTCAAATTCCACCAAAACCTGTTCAGGAGAAGGAGCCTCTTGATGAACTATCCGAAAGTTTCGAACCTAAGGAAGTTGAGGATATTAAGGAGCCAAAAGCTGAAGCGAAGAAGACGATACCTGAAAAGTCCCCTGAGCTTCCTGCAAATAAGTCGAGTTCTTGGGTGATGGTTGCAGCCTTTATCGGATTGCTTCTGATTTCTACGATTGTTTGGCAATTGATGAAGGAAGAAAATCCATCTCCTGCACCGAATAACGAGCCATCTTCAGAGACTGTGGCTGAAAGTACGATTTCTCCAGCGACAGAGCCTGAAATTATTCCAAGTGAAACTCAAAACCAAGAATCTGAAAGTATTGATAATCAGAAGTCTACAAATCTTATCTCCAATAATCCAAATCCACCTGCTCCAACAGCGGAATCTGGTACAACAATTGATCGTAAAGAGCTAGGTTCTTTGACGAGAATTGAGTCAAGAGGTGAAAGAGCTACCTATTTTATCATTGTGGGAAGCCTTCGTACCGAGCGACTTGCTATTGAAAAATCAGCTGAGTATCAATCCCGTGTTCCGGAGCTTTATTTGATTGAACCATACGAAGATTCACCTAATTATCGTTTGGCTTTAGGAAAGTACAATTCCTTCACACAGGCAAATAATGCACTCGCTGAGATCAAAGACGATTACACCGAAGCATTGTGGATTTTGAAATATTAATATGATCTTATTACAAACGCTCTCTACAGATTCCTTGGCGGCAGCCGATAGTCTGGCTATGAATGGTGCGGCCGAGCAAATCGGTTTGCTTGATCTTTTAATCAAAGGTGGGTATATGATGATCCCGCTCTACCTATTGTTTATTTTGGCCATTTACATTTTCATTGAGCGATTGATGACTTTGAAGAAAGCTTCTAAAACTCCTGCTCATTTATTGGATCAGGTGAAAGTCTTGGTCGCAAGTGGACAAGTGGAAAAAGCCAAAATGCTCTGTGCAGATGAAAAAACTCCCATTGCTAATATGATCGCAAAAGGAGTGGAGCGAATTGGTTCTCCCTTGAAAAACATCGAAGTTTCGATCGAGAACGTAGGGAAAATAGAGATTTACAAACTCGAAAAGAATTTGAGTCTTTTGGCAACGGTATCCGGAGCAGCCCCTATGATTGGGTTTTTGGGTACGGTCGCAGGGATGATTCAGGCTTTCATTGCCATTGCCCAAGAAGAGGGCATGGTTTCGCCGAAGCTCCTTTCCGAAGGAATCTATGAGGCAATGATTACAACCGCCACAGGTCTGGTAGTAGGTATCTTGGCTTATTTGGGATACAATTATTTGGTTACCCAAGTATCCAAGTTGGTCCATAGAATGGAGTATGCCTCTATCGAATTTATCGAACTCCTACAAGAAAAATAAGCATGGCACTTCAATCCAAACATAAAGTAGAGTCAGCTTTCAGTATGTCCTCCATGACGGATATCATTTTTCTTTTGTTGATATTCTTCATGTTGACCTCCTCATTTATTACTCCTTCAGGTCTTCCTGTCAATCTCCCATCGAGTGAGACATCAGACATAGCTCTGCAGGAGGTAACCGTTTCGGTCACCAAAGACCTCAAATATGCCGTAAATGATAAGGTGGTCAATCGGGATCAAATTAAGGCTGAATTGACTTCCTTGCTCAAAGGAAAGGATAGCCAAGTGGTCCTTCATATTGATAAAGAAGTACCTGTGGAATACTTGGTTGAGATTGGCGGTATAGCAGCAGGCTTGGAAGCAAATGTTTCCATTGCCACAAAACCGTATTAAGATGGAATATTGGAACGCAGACAAAGTAGAAAGCCAAAACAAGAAGCGGGCGGGTATCATTACCCTCCTGGTGAATATTCTACTGCTGATTGCGATCTATTTTATTGTCGTTTGGAAACAACCTATTCCACCGCTTCCCACTTTTGGTTTGGAGTTGAATTTGGGTTTTACTCCGACAGGTTCCGGTAATATCAATAGCTCTAACCCGCCTTCTGAAACTCAAACTCCAGTAGTAGAAGCTGCTGCCCCGGGTGAAATTGCCCAAAAAGTCAGCCCCGAAGCTACGCCAACTCCCGCTCCGAAGACCGAGCAGGCAAAACCAAAGTCAAACCCTCAGCCCAATACAAATCAGGCGGTATCGGCCAAGCCATCTCCTTTGAAGGGAGAAGAGAAAGCTACTGAAACAGTCAAACAACCGGATCCTAAACCTACTGAGCCAGCAAAAACTGTTACTACTCCCGCAGAATCAAAAGCAGAAGAAACGGTCCAGAAAGCACCTGAACAACCTAAAATCAATGAAAGAGCGCTGATGGGTGCAGGTGGTACCAAAGGAAAAGGAAACCAACCTGCAGCTGGTGGAGCACAAGGTGATTCCAAGGAAAAAGGGGATGCCGGAGACCCTAAAGGTACTGTGGATGGTCGTGCTATTATGGGGCAGGGTTCAGGTCAGGGTACCAATTCAGGTGCTGGCTATAGTTTGGACTTGGCTGGATGGGATTTTGCCGCTAAACCCAATATCAATGACCAAGTGTCCACTCGAAGTGGGCGGATTGTTTTTAAAATCACTGTGGATGATTCCGGACGCGTGGTCCAAGCAGTTCCATTGGAATACAATGTCTCCAATGAGGTGCTTGCATACTATCGTCAAGTAGTGAATAAAGTTTCTTTTAAGCGACAGGGTGGTACCGCCGTTGCCGATTTCTCTAGCGGAAAAATCACATTTATTATCAAGGTTGATTAAACCCATGACCTATCAGGATGCCTTAGATTTTTTATATGGTGCTTTGCCGATGTTCCAGCGTGTCGGGGCTGCAGCTTTCAAAAAAGACCTGTCTAACACGATCGCTCTTTGCAATCATCTTGGGAATCCGGAGAAGAAGTTTAAATCCGTTCATGTAGCCGGAACTAATGGAAAGGGGAGTTCCTCTCATTCTCTGGCAGCCGTTTTCCAAGCTGCAGGATACAAAACAGGACTTTATACTTCCCCTCATCTCAAGTCTTTTACTGAGCGAATTCGCATCAACGGAATAGAAATTCTGGAAGAGGAAGTTGTCCGCTTTGTTGAGGCTAATCGTGAGTTTCTGCTGGAACTTAAGCCTAGTTTTTTTGAGATGACCGTTGGAATGGCTTTTTGGTACTTCGCTGAGGAAGCGGTAGATATAGCCATCATAGAAGTTGGAATGGGAGGAAGGTTGGATAGCACTAATGTCATTGAGCCTGAACTATCCCTGATTACCAATATTGGCTGGGATCACATGCAGTACTTAGGGGACACTTTGCCGAAAATCGCGGCGGAAAAGGCCGGAATTATCAAAGCTGAAACTCCTGTGGTGATCAGTCAAACACAGGAGGAATGTGAGCCTGTATTTCGTCAACTCGCAATTGAAAGAAGTGCTCCACTGGTATTTGCTGATGATTACTGGAAGGTGAAAAAGACAAATAAAGGCCAGGCTAAAAGTGACATTTTGTTATCGGCATCCTACGAGGTAGTTCATGATTTGAAGAAAACAGAACTTGAGTTCGGTCTCTTGGGTGACTACCAAGTATTCAATTTGCCAGGAATCTTGGAAAGTATTGAGCAACTGCGAAAAATGGGTTGGAAGCTGAGCGATGAATCAGTTCACGAAGGGCTCTTAAAAGTCTCTCAACTTACCGGGTTGAAAGGTCGCTGGCAGATTTTGGGTAAAAATCCCTGGGTCATCACGGATACAGGGCATAATGAACCTGGAATTAAGGCAATACTGGAGCAATTGAAAACCTATCAATTTGAGCAACTGTGGATTGTCTTAGGAATGGTCAGTGATAAGGATATTTCAAAAGTGCTGAGTTCGATGCCTAAAAATGCCCATTATATTTTTTGCGAAGCAAGCATCCCAAGAGCCATGCCAGCAAAAGAACTGGCGGAAAAAGCTGCTATGCAGGGCTTAAAAGGCGAAACCATTCCTTCTATTCCAGAGGCAGTTCGATTTGCCAGAAAAAAAGCTAAAGCGAATGACCTGATATTTATCGGAGGCAGTACTTTTGTGGTCGCAGAAATCGAAGAGCTGTAGTGGTAAATTAGGATTAAAAATTCTTTGGGTCTTTTCGGTTTGGTCGGAGACTTACTATTTCAATAGAGTCTGAATTTACACGATAGTAAATACTGGTTTGTTTACTGAAAACATATCTTCTTAATCCTTTTCTTTTCTTGGATTCAGGAAACATTTCTGGTACTTCTGAAATCAAATCAATAGCCCTTTCTAACCTTTGATAAATCTCTTTGGCTTTTTTTCGACCAAAATTTTGATCGATATAGTCCAATATATCCAAAATCTCATGTCTAGCTCGGAGTGAATATCGAATGGGATGGCTCAATTCTAAAAATTATATTTCTCTTTAATTTCTGCATGAAGAGAATCCCGTGAGATGAAATTTCCTCTATCAAGTTGCTCCAAGGCTTGATCGATAGCCACTTGATCTTCCTCGCTTATCTCTTCCCAAAAATCAGCTTTGTCCTCGATATTTAAAATCGTTTTGACTGCATTCAGCCTCTCTTCATCATTGCTTTTCATGATTTCAGATATGATTTTATATTTTACCGAAATATCCATTTGATTGTCTTAACGTGATAATTAAAGGTAAGGATTTTTATACAGAGCTGGTTTTCTAAATCTATTTCTTATTCCTTTAAATTAGGTTGTTGGGTTTAAATACCATTTTGAGCAGTCTATAGGATAGCAAAGTTATGACTCTCGAACTGCCAAATTCATTCCCGAAAAAAATGGGTAAAGATTACCTGATATTTATCGGAGGCAGTACTTTTGTGGTCGCAGAAATCGAAGAGCTGTAAATGAGTAGGAAAAAATTGGTTCGCTTCAAGGCGAATGAAGAAAACCCCAATGTAGTACAAGAGGGTAAGCCCATTTTTGAGGAAATCAAAGGTCAGTGGCGAGCAAGGCAATTTCAAAACCAAAATCCCTTGGTCGTTGAATTGGCATGTGGGAGAGGCGAATTCACAGTTGGCTTGGCTCGGGTATTCCCGCATCAAAACTTCATCGGGGTAGATATCAAAGGAAGCCGCATCTGGAAGGGGAGTTCTACCGCTTCCGAAGAAGGATTGGAAAATGTAGCATTTCTACGAACTCAGATTCAGCTTTTGGATAAGTTTTTTGATCAAGGAGAGATCGATGAGCTGTGGATTACCTTTCCTGATCCTTTTCCGAGGGATGGAGACGAAAAGCGGAGATTAACTTCTGATCGTTTTTTGGACATGTATAAACCTCTTTTGAAATCCGGGGGAACCGTCCATTTCAAAACCGATAACACTGGCTTATTTGACTTCTCTTTGAACTTAGTTCAATCCAGAAAAGATATAGAGGTTTTGGGTCACACCCATGATTTTTATCAAAGTGAATGGAAGGATGATCACTTTGGTATTCAAACCCGCTATGAGAAGATGTTTTCTGAAAAGGGAGAGAAAATCAAATACCTGAAGTTTCGCTTTATTGGATGAAATCCGGGTTTTTATAAGCAGGATTAGGATAGGAATAAAAACCCTCACCTGATTTCTCACCTAGCTTCCCCTCATCGATATAAGATTTGAGAAGCTTTGCAAAAGCCTGCGAAGCAGAATCGGTTCGGTTTTTGGTGACATGCCAAGCCGTATCCAATCCAATCGAATCCAAAATTCCAAAGGGTCCCATTGGCATATGAAAGTTGACCATCCAAGACCGGTCAATATCCTCGACACTACCGACTTCTCCGGTAAGCAATTTACCAGCAGCACCGATCAAGGCCAAAAGCATGGTATTGAAAATGTAGCCTGGGTTTTCTTTTTGAACTAGGACAGGAACCTGATTGAGTTTTCTCCCGAAGTCCTCTAGCATCGGAATCATGGCAGGATCTGTACCTGGATGAGGCATAATATCCACGACTCTTGAGTAAAAGACATCATGGAAGTGAAAAGCACAAAACATCTCAGCCCTTCCGGACTCCTCAGCAAACATAGATGGAAGCATGTAGGATGTGTTGGTGGTGAAAAAGGTCTTTTTCGGAGCAATTTTCCCAAACTTTTTCCAAACTTCCTTCTTTATTTCGACCTCCTCAGTCACACTTTCATTGACAATGTCGGCATCCTGAATCGCCTTTTCAGCATCGGTGGTGAAATAGATCCTGGAAAGAATCTTCTCGGGTGCTTCCTTTAGTAGCTTTCCCTTTTCCAATTGAGCCAAGATTTTTTTCATAGTTTGAAAACCGAAATCCAGCGCTTTTTCATGAATGTCATAGACAGAGACGGTGTAGCCTGAAATAGCTGCTTGAAGCGCAACACGGGAACCCAAGGTTCCAGCACCAAGAATGCAAACTTTTTGGATGGTCATTTTAGATTTTTTCAGTGAGAATACTTTTTTCTGCTTTTCTACCTGCAGCTTTTACTACTTCTATCAATGCTGCAAAACGTGGATCTTCAGCCTGCCCAAGCTTGTAGCGCTTATAGATTTGCTGAGCAATTACCGCCACCTTAAATAGCCCATAGACAAAGTAGTAAAGCATATTGCTCAAGTCCAGACCAGATTTTCGATCGTAGTACTCGATGACTTCCTGTCGGGTAGGATTTCCTGGTAAATGAGTCAGATTGAACATTTTCAGGATGTCTTCATCGTCTTCCTGTGCCCAATAAGCCAAGCTGGTCCCCAAATCCATCAAAGGTTCGCCGACAGTGGACATTTCCCAATCCAAAACAGCTTTAATTTCGCTGATATCCTCAGGTTCCAGGATAAGGTTATCATACTTAAAATCATTGTGGATGAATGCGTAATTCTCCTTTTTGGGTATGTTGGACTTTAGCCAGTCAGCTACCTTTTCCATTTCCGCAATTTCATCCGTTTTGGCTCGAAGATATCGGTCGGTCCAGCCAAGTATCTGACGCTCCACATATCCCTCGGGCTTTCCTAGGAGCAGAAGACCTGATTCTCTGAGTTCAAGGTGATGAAGTTCCAAGAGTGCATCTATGGTATTCCAAGCTAGTTTTTCGAATTCTTCTTTATTCGGGATTATCCCTGAGGGCCTTCGGTTTCGAATGACAGTTCCCTCGATATATTCCATGACGAAAAAAGGAGCACCTAAAATTCGGTCATCCTCATATAGTAAAATAGATTTTGGGGCTTTGGTGTAACCGGCTCTATGCAAGGCCTCCTGAATTCCGCTTTCCCTAGCCATGTCATGGGCAGTGTTGATTTTGTAGCCAAAAGGAGGTCTGCGTAGGGCAAATTTTCCTTTGGGTGTTTCTACCAGAAAAGTAAGATTAGAAAAGCCGCCATTGAGAGGACTGATTTTGATCGATGCAGGATCCCAGTAAAACCGCTCCTCCAAAAAAGCCTTAAGCCTGTCAAAATTCATTTCATTCATGGCTGTCGGTATTTTTTTAGAATGCTTTTAGCTAAAGAGGCCTTATGAACTTCATCCGGTCCATCATAGATTCTGGCCCCCCGCTCATGTCTGTACCAAAATGAAAGCAAGGTGTCGTCTGTGACTCCAAGAGCTCCATGAACCTGAATAGCGCGATCGATTACCTTCATCAAAACGTCAGCCACATAAAATTTGATGGTGGAAATCTCTTCTTTGACAGCTTTACTGCCTAATTCCTGCATTCTGGAAGCTACATTCAAAACCATCAGGCGACTGCCGTTTATTTCCGCCCGGCTTTCTGCAATCCAGTTTTGGACACTTTGCTTTTCTGCCAAAGGCTTTCCAGGTAGCAACTCACGTGATACAGCCCGACGGCACATCATATCGAAGACACGCTCGCAGATCCCTATCCAACGCATACAATGGTGAATCCTCCCAGGACCAAGTCGCTCTTGCGCTAAGGCAAACCCTTGTCCTTCTTTTCCAATGAGATGATTAATAGGAACCCGGCAATTGTCGAATTTCACCTCCGCATGAGACAGGTAATCCTCACCCTCTTCTCCCATGATGGGGATATTTCTGATCAGTGAAAAGCCCGGATTATCCAGTGGAACCAAAATCATACTTGCACGCTGATAGGGTGATTCTGCCTCAGGATTGGTGACAGCCATGACGATGGTGAAGGTGGCCCCATCGGCAGCTGTGGTAAACCATTTATGCCCATTGATGACATAGGAATCCCCATCTATGAATGCTGTAGTGCTTAAGACAACTGGATTGCTACCAGCATTGGCAGGTTCGGTCATGGCAAAGCAGCTTCTGATCTTTCCTTTTTGAAGCGGGTGGAGAAAAGTCTCTTTTTGCCAGTCCGATCCAAAAAGCTCCAACAATTCCATGTTTCCGATATCAGGTGCCTGACAGTTGCAGACATAGTGTCCCAAGGGACTTGTGCCTAAGATCTCTGAAACCTTGGCAAAATCACTTAAGCTTAAGCCCAAGCCACCTGATTCTTTGTCGAGATGCGGGGCAAATAGTCCTAGGTCCTTGGCTTTTTCCCGAAGCTTATTCAATCGTGGCAAATAGGATCTAAACGGCCCTTGGACTACTTTGAGGTCTATAGGATAGAGTTCTGTCTCTACAAATTCACGGTAAGAATCAAGTAGCTTGCTTAATTCAGAACTTGGTAGATTTTGGGTTATATGCATAGCTTTAGATTGTGAAACCCCCATCTGCAGTAAATACGCCTCCTGTGGTATAGGAAGAGGCTGCTGAGGCTAGAAATAATGCCATGGCTCCGATTTCCTCGGAAGTTCCGGCTCTTTTGATAGAAAGTTGCTTCATGATCATCCCCATGATTTTATCATTGGTCCAGAGTGCTTCCGAAAATTTGGTTTGGATCAGTCCCGGACAGATGGCATTGACTCGAATGCCAGCATCACCCCATTCCTTGGCATAGACTTTTGTGAGGGAAATCAAAGCAGCTTTACTCACGGAGTAGATACCCAATCCGGCCTCCGGAGAAAGTCCACCAATCGAACTGATATTGATCACCGAAGCCTCTGCAGATTTTCTTAAGTGGGGGAAACAAAGCCGGGTCAATTCAAAGGGGGCCTTGACATTCACATCCATGATTTTGTCAAAAGCCTCCAAGCTTGTCTCATGGACTGGGCCAAATACCGGATTGGATGCGGCATTATTCACCAAAATATCGATAGTGCCATATTTCTCAACGGTTTGATCCACTAGCTTAGGCAGTTCATCCATATTGCCCACGTTACAGGCAAAGCCGCTGACTTCATAGCCCTTGGCTCGAAGCTTTCCTGCCATTTCATCAAGCGCTTCCTGCTTTCGGCTGCTTATGACAACTTTGGCACCTGCAGCTGCAAAAATTTCCGCTATACTGAAGCCGATTCCTTTACTAGCACCGGTGATCAGCGCTACTTTTCCATCCAGAGAAAAAACCGAAGATAAGTCCATGTTATGTAGGTTGATTTTTTCTTTTCAAGATATAAAAAAAAAGGCCTTCGAGAAGGATAGACTTAAAATATATCCATAGTTTTATCCAACATTAAATCCAAATTTCATGAAGGAGATCATTTTTGAAAAAATAGGTAAGCCACTTGATGTTTTACAACTCGTAGAGTCAGAAATTCCTAAGCCAAAAGCCCACGAGGTACTCATTCGCGTAAAGGCTAGAAATATCAATCCCTCAGACATCATGTTTGTACAAGGGATGTATGGAATTACTCCTCAGCTTCCGAGTAGCGCAGGATTTGAAGCAGCAGGGGTGGTGGAGCAAGGCGATGAAGCAGGTCATATTTCAGCCGGAACACGAGTCATGTTTTCAGCAATTGGCACTTGGCGTGAATATGTCTGTGTGCCGGTTCAGGCTGTGATTCCCATTCCCGAGCCAATGCCTTATGAGGTTGCTTGTCAGGCCTTTGTGAATCCCCTGACCGCTTATGGAATGATCGAAAAGTCAGGTCTTCAGGCGGGTGAGTGGTTGCTTATCACAGCGGGGGCCTCAGCTTTTGGGAAGTTTGCAATCCAATTGGCAAAGAAGAAAGGCATCAAAGTAGCAGCAACGGTCCGTCATGATGAGCAGATCGAATTGCTTCAATCTTTAGGCGCTGACTTGGTCGTGAATTCGGAAAAGGAAAAGATTCAGAAAGTCATTCCCGAAAAGACTGATGGGGGCGTTCATATTATCTTCGATGCGGTATCGGGAATTTTGGGAGCCAAAGCACTTAGCTGTCTGCGCCAAAACGGTAAGATGATGGCCTTCGGGGCGCTCAGTATTGAGAACATGCCTGTAAATAGTGGACTATTGATTTTCAAGGGCTTAACGATCGAAGGTTTTTGGCTGAGTACCTGGATCGAAAGTCTGGATAAGGATTCCCGCAAAAAAGCTTTTGGCGAGGTTTTCGGCTTTTTGATGGCTGAGACTTCGAAGATTGATATCGAAGGCAAGTATCCTTTGGAATCCTTCCGGGAGGCTATTGAGGCTTACGAAAAGCCCGGTAGAAACGGAAAAATTCTACTGATGAGTTAATTTCCGCCAAAATTCCATGCTTTGCAGGACATTATCCTCATCTTTGTGGTTTCAAACAAAAACCACCATCAAAAACAGAAAGCATGAATTGGGATAAGCTGGATCAGGAGCTAACCGAAATTGTAGAAAAGCGGATTCAACTCGCTGGAATGGATTACAACGACGAGAATTACGATGATATCGAGGAGGAACTTCATGACTTGGAGGATGATTTCAATGAGGATTACGAAGATATCTTAGAAAAGGAACTGGAGAAGATCTACAGCCTTTTGAAGTCAGATACGGATATCCTTCTTCCCACAGCCTATGTTGCCAATAAGTATAAACCTTTGCTTCCGGATGCACGTGGAATCGTCAGCTATGAAGTGAAAGGGCAGGAGGGAGTGCCGATCGAGTCCGATCAGTTTGACCGTCAGGATGTCAGAATCGTGCTGATTCCCAACCCGGCGAGATTTGTAATGCTCATCAATGGACAGCCACTCAAAGATCTGTGGCGAAGCCGATAAAAATTGATCCCCGCTTCTGAAGGAGTGGGGTATTTTTTTGGTTACAAGAAGTTGATTTTTAAAGCCAACAAATTTATTCTAAAGATCAAAAAGGCTCAAAAAGCTTTCATACTCACCTTCAGCTGGATAGTAGTAAATGGCAATGATCATTTTTTGAGGCTTAGCAATAGTTTTTTCTTGATCTTTAGACCACACTTTAAGATCCTGTTTTAAATGGGGAATCAAACTTCCATTGGACGAACTGAAAGTAAATTCTTTGATAGGCTCGATTGCCTCAATTGATAGGTTTGTATCAATGCTAAGTTCATAAAGTGCAAAGCGGTCACCCTCTATCTCAGACCCTCTATAACCTGATAAGTACTCATCTGAAGTGGAAATATACAATCCTGCTTTGTTTTCTCTTTTTAGTTTAGATTTAGGTAGAAAATCAAGTACCTGAAGTCTGAAGCTTGTTTTATCATAAAAATCTTTGGTGTTTATAGTTTTCTTTTTTTTATCAAATTCTTCGTCTAATAAAATGGCTCCAGAACAAAAACCAAAACCAAGAATTCCTTCATAATTTTTAGTAGAAAATATCAACCATAAGCTGCCTTCATCAGGTAAAAATGAACAACTACTATTTAATAGACTCCATACCTTTATTTCTTTGATTGGCTTACCCTTGTATAACTTTAGAATTTCAATCTCTGCATTATGGCGATTCGAATTTTCTGGGTCTAAACTGAGGGAATTTATTTTTGCCACCGCTATAAAATCACTTTCTCTGATATGGTCTAAAACGTTAGGAATCGAACAATCACATGCATTGGCATTCTTCCCATTAAAGAGAAAAAACAAAATAAAAAGAGAGTAGAATTTAAAGAGATTCATGTAGAATTAGATTGTTCATGCAAAGGTGAATAATAGATTTTTTCGAATATTACTTCCTGTTTTCTTCTAAGGATTTTTCCAATTCCTCCTTTAAAGTTTTGGCTTTTTCTAAGCTGATTTCATAGGAAACGATTTTTTGGTCGATCAGGGAAGAATAAATTAGTAGTTTGTTCAACAATATGCCTGAATCACTTGGTCTATAAAGCTGATTATTGGTCAAGTCCATGTTGTTGCTCAACCAGGCGAGCAGTTCATTGGTAAAGTACTGAACTTGATATTCTCCTTTTTTGACACTTTCCTCCGAAATGGACTCATAGTAGTTGCTTAGTAGCTTTTGTAGTTCTAAATCCTCAAAGAGGGCTAGTTTTCCGGAACTCTTGGTAGAAGTATAAGTTGCGCTTGTTGGCCCATAGTTTTCTACCTGCAGAGCCATGCTAAATGGTTCATCTATGTTTTCATATTCCCCTTCACTGATCAATTCTAGGAGCTTTTCTAGATTTTGAAGGATCAGTTTGTTTTGAGGGATTAGGAAGTTTTCATAAGCTTGGATATCCTCTTGAAGGTCACCAATCAAAGATTCCATAAGAATGAGGCTTTCTTTTCTGTCCTTATTTGAGTTAGCGCGTTCATTGATGAAAAAG
Organism: Algoriphagus sp. NF; assembly: GCF_028823735.1. Lineage (NCBI taxonomy): Bacteria > Pseudomonadati > Bacteroidota > Cytophagia > Cytophagales > Cyclobacteriaceae > Algoriphagus > Algoriphagus sp. NF. The sequence goes on along the minus strand of NZ_JAPEIB010000025.1, from coordinate 10,349 downwards.
GCCAATAAGACCCCCAGAATCACTCCCAAAAAATTAAAAAACTGATTGGTCCAATCGATCTTTTTAGCCATGGTACTGTTGGATTGATGATTAAAATTTCCCCAAGCAGTCTGAATATATCTAAAGGATTGGTTAGAAGCAATTTTCCAAGAAAAAAGAGAAGCCAAAAAGGGAAGGCTTAATCCAGATCAATCTCCAAACCTTTGGCTAGGCGCTTGGCTTGCTTAAGTGACTCTTTCTGATTTGGATAGGTGAATAAAAAAATAGGTTCGGAATCGATGGAATAAATAAGGGTATTGAATTCGGTTACCTTGCCAGATAGTGTTGGACTTATTCCGTTTGGGGTGTTTCTACTGATATAAGTTTTGGATGCTACTTTGATTTTGGATAAATGTGGCAAGGGTTTCCACTCTCCAAACTTGAATCCTGCAATGGAAGAATATTTTCTAAATTTCTTTTTTTCAAAGTCTATTAGGGTCCCTTTGTAAGTGAGGATAATTAAAAGCCCTATAATTACTGACACCATACCTACGGCCAATACTTTTTCTATCGAACTTCCGCTTGAAAGAAAAGCCGGACTGATTAACACAAAAATACCTGTGATGACCAGTAAGAGACCAAGTAGGTGGGGGCCAAATATTAAATTACGTTCTTTGAAATCGAAGTGCTGCATTTGGTTCTCTTTTTATGTTTATTCAATATTTTAACTGGAGATCCAAATGGCATATTCATTTGAACTCTATCTAAAACCCAACTTTTCCCTTACTCGGTTAAGAATCTTTTCTCCTTCTAATTTAGCCTTTTCTTCTCCGGCAGCTAATTTTTTCTCAATTTCCTCCGGGTTGTTCATGTATAAATCAAAAGCTTTTCGCTCTTCAGCATATTTTTCCAAGATCAATTCCAAAAACTCTTTCTTGGCATGTCCGTAGCCAAAATTGCCCCCTAGGTACTTTTTGCGAAGTTCGGCTGTTTGGCTTTCCTCAGCGATCAGACTGTAAAGCTTAAAAACATTGCAGGTATCCGGATCTTTGGGCTCCTCAAGAGGGGTGCTGTCAGTGACAATGCTGTTGACATTCTTCTTGAGCTGCTTTTCCGGAAGGAAGATATCGATGTAATTATTGTAGGACTTGCTCATTTTTTGGCCGTCAGTTCCCGGAATGGTCTTGACTGACTCTGCTATTCTGGCTTCAGGGATTGTAAGAATATCCTCTTCCACGATCCTGTTAAAGGCGGTAGCAATATCACGGGTCATCTCCAAGTGCTGCATCTGATCTTTGCCGACGGGCACCAAATCCGCCGAATACAATAAAATATCCGCAGCCATCAGGACTGGATAGGTGAAAAGTCCGGCATTCACATCGGCCAAGCGTTCGGATTTATCCTTAAAACTATGCGCATTGGCAAGCATGGGAAATGGAGTGAAGCAATTGAGGTACCAAGTCAACTCAGCCACTTCGGGTCTGCGGCTTTGGCGATAAAAGACCGTTTTGTCTATATCCAGGCCAAAGGCTAACCAAGCGGCAGCCACTGCCAGAGTGTTTTCTTTGCGAAGCTCTCCATCCTTGGAACTGGTGAGTGAATGAAAATCCGCTATGAAAATATAGGACTCTTCGGAGTTTTCTTTAGCCAGTTGAATTGCCGGAACGATTGCTCCCAAAATATTCCCTAAATGTGGTCTTCCACTGCTTTGTATGCCTGTCAGTACTCTTGCCATCAATCTAATTTTAGCGCAAATTAAGTAAATCAACCTATAATTCGTCCGGATTTATCCGTTATTTGTGTCTATGCAAAGATTTGGATTTTCGTCTTTTTTCATACTTCTGTGTTGCCTACAGGCGCAAGTACTTCATGATCAAGGGACTCAGGATTCTCGACTTATCTGGAAAGTAAATAAACTTGACCTAGGAGCCATTTTGGAGGAAGAAGGAATACAGGTGGCAACCTTTGAATTCAGCCATTCTCAGGACTCAGCCGTTTGGATAGAGAAAGTGTGGACAGACTGTGGATGTACTACCGTGGAATATACTCAGGATTCCTTGTCAGCAGGTGAAGTTGGGATGTTGAAAGTGGCCTTTGATCCCGGTTCGGCTGTAGGTGGTTTTTCTCGATTGGTAGTGGTAAAAGGTAACCTTGCCAATATGATGGACACGCTCTATCTGGAAGGAAAGGCGGTTCCCAAACCTAGAAACCCTGAGGTTGAATATCCTTTTGTCAGTGGACCGGTTGGGATGCGTCAGGAAAAGACCAATATGGGAGATGTGTTCACAAACGAACCGGCTTTCAAGGCTTTGGAAATATTCAACTTCTCAGACTCGGTGCTTCGAGCTGATAGTCTACGATATTTTGGTCCTGGCCATATTCAAATTCGCCAAATTCAAGACTCCATTGCTCCTGGAAAAAGGGGGATTCTAGAAATCAGCTATGACGGGGCTGCCAAAAACGACTTGGGATATTCTGAAGATCCTATTCAATTCTTTTGGTCAGATTCCTTACTGGCAGATACAGATGTGATTGCAAATATTTTTGAGTTTTATCCGGGCTTTGCAAAGGATGAACTTGGATCAGTCCCTGCGATGAGGATCAGTCCAACAGAAATCGATTTGAAAGAAATTTCCGCCGATGAAATCCAAGAGCTAACTTATACTTTGACCAATCGGGGAAGAGAGCTTTTGGAAATAAAGAAAGTGCAGGGAAACTGTGGCTGTCTTTCCCTAACGCTTCCCAAAACCGAATTAGCACCCGGGGAAAGCATGGATTTGATCGTGACTTTTGATCCAAAAGGTAGGAGAGGAATCGATCAGCGGAATATTTACATTTTCACCAATGATCCTTTGAATCCGGTGCAATCGGTAATTTTAAAATCGAGGATCGAATAAAAGTTAATTTTTATAACTTAGATTCTAGCAATCGATTAATTTTGGATATGAATAGAATCGCTTTCTCTTTGATTTTTTTGCTCGCGGTGGGTTTTTTGTCATTTCAGCCTGCAAGCGAAAATTCAACTTTTCGTGTAAAGCCTTATTTGCAGACCTATGGTGAGGGGAATTTTCAACTTACCTGGTGGTCAACAGGAGAAAATAGCTCGGTCTTTACGCTTTTCGATGAACAGGGAAATCCTGTCAGAACCGAAAACCTGACAGGGGAGGAGGTAGCTGAGATTTATTACACTTCCATAGAAAAAAATGAAAGTATCCCTGGATTAAGCCCCGCTTCTTGGCTTTTTCCTGATCAAACAAGGCGATTTAGGATCTCTCTGGAAGGTTTGGACCCTGATGCAGCCTATTTTTATCAGGTAAGTATGGGAGGAGAAACTTTTTCCTCCGGATTTCAAACAGGCCCAGATCCTACCAACTGGTCTTCGATCCGATTTATAGCCCTTTCCGATAGTGAGACCGAACCCCTGGGCCGGGTCAATCGCAGAGCTTGGTATCCGGCTGGGCTTACTTCCAGGCCTAGCAGTGGCTTCGATGCATGGATAGCCAAATTCGGAACCACCCAGGAACAAGGCTTTGATATAATCAACTATGCCCTGACCGAAAAGGAAGGCTATGAGTATAATCTTCGAATAATAAATTCCCGCCTACCTGACTTCTTGCTGATGCCAGGGGATTTGGTGCAGGGTTCGGGCTATCAACCCGCCTGGGATGAATTTTGGAGGCATAATGCCGGAGAATATGATCAGGGCTTATCCAACTATCCCATCATTCCTGCATTGGGAAATTGGGAAAACTTTGGAGCCAAAAATGGGGGCTATGGAACAAATGAGCGGGGTGATTTTCTGCCTAAATTGGGGAGAGAGCGCTTTCATGAATATTTCGAGACGCCTACTTCAGACCCCCTGCAACTTCACAGGCAAAGCTACTACCGGGTAGATTATGGGCCGGTTACGGTTTTGACCTTGGACTCATCCAATGGTACGCCCGATCAAAAGCGATCGGATTTTCCGGATGATCAAAAACTCAAGAATCAGGATTTTACCGTCAATGGAACCGATACGCAGGAAAATTATACGCAGTCTGACTATCAGGCCGCAGGTGGTACGGACTTGAGTAGTTTCGGCCCCGGCAGTCCGCAGTATCAGTGGCTGGAGGCCAATCTGCAGGAAGCAAAAGACTCAGGACAATTGATTTTTGTGCAGTTTCATCATATTCCTTACAGTTCCGGAGAGCATGGTGTACCGATCAACCATGAATTGGCGACCGGACAGGGTGGTGTTCCTATGCGGGTGCTGCATCCGCTTTTTGAGGAATTTGGCGTTATCGCAGTTCTGGCAGGACATGATGAGCTTTTCGAGCGATCTTTTGTAGATCTGAATAATGATGGAACGGGTGTTCTTTACTATGATGTGGGAGTCGCTGGAGATGGTATGCGGGGAGAAAAGCGAAATTGGATCAGTAATCCACTTCAGCTTCTCAATTACAATTCCTTCAAACAATGGACAGCTGATCAAAACGAACCCGAGCAATGGAATACTTCAGGTGGAAATCCCCTGCTCACCGATGGCGGCAAGCACTACGGACACTTGGAAGTGAATATCAACCGGGTGGTTGAAAACGGGCAGGAATTCGCAAAAATCGACTTTTCACCGGTTTATGTATTTCCGGTTTTGGATCAGAATTATAATCTTCAGAATGTAGAGCGAAGGGTTTATAATGATGAAGTCTCTCTGAAGGTTTTGCTCAAATCTGAAGCCTTTGAACCCGTATTGAAGGACTCGGTGCAACTCTTCCTCGATGAAGGAGGAAGGGCTTTTTTATCACCTGAGGCGGTACTCGTTGAGCAGCCTGATGAAGATTTTTCCTTTGAATACTCTACAGGCTTTCAGTTGAATTGTGATGCAATCGGAGAGCAGGAATTGATCGTCACTTCCACCCGTCAGTTTGATGGGGAGGTTTTCAAGGATACCACTCGCTTGATCGTATTGGATACCATCGCGCCATACTTTGATGCAGCAAACGCCATCGTCGTGTTTGATCCGAGCATTGGAAGAGCGGAGTATTCTATTGCCGACTTTGACCCGGTGGATTTCTCAGACAATTGTTCAACATTTCCGATCAGGGTAGAAGGACCTGAAATCACCTGTAGCAGCTTTGAGGATCCGGAAGTGTTTTTTGGAGAATTCCCGGTTCGTTTGATCGCTGAAGATGCCTCAGGCAATCAGTTTATCCGGGAAGTAAAAGTTCAGATTCTAAACAGCGTAGAATCAACCAAGGTAAGTCTTGAGCCCTCAGGAGTGCTTGTTTCCGGACAAAGCATCGATCTGATACTTGGTGATGAATTGGATTATGAGGTAGTTGGTTGGTTCTTCCAGTCTTCCAATCCGATTGAGGGAGAAACCGGAAAAACATTAACAATCGATCAGCCTGGAGTTTACTATGCAAAATTATTACTAAGCACAGGCTGTATTGTCCAATCCGAAACCATTGAAGTCACTCAGGTAGCGGATGATTTTCCGGAGGTCAAAGCCTCGCTAAGCTTAGGCTTGGGCCAAAATGGCCTAGCTGAGCTTACTAATGATCAAGTTTTCACGGAATGGCCAATTGCCGAGGACATTGAAGTTAGCCTCAGTCAAAGCCAATTCTCTTGTAATGATCTTGGAGAGAACACCGTACTTGTCAGCTTGTCCAAACCGAATGGTGCGAAAAAAGAGTTGGAAATACTTATTCAAGTAATCGATGAAATCCCGCCTGTATTAGAATGGAAATCAGCTGAATATGACTTTGATCTAAGTCTTGGTGAACTCACCTTCGATGTGGAAGATTTCATCGTTTCACCACCTACCGATAATTGTGGCTCGGAAGGGATCCAAGTTAGCTTGAGCAAAACATCCGTGAGCTGCGCAGATATCGATTCCGAGCGGCCAAACTACCCGATTGACCTGGATGTAATCGTGACGGATGCCTCTGGAAATACCACGATTTATCCCACCTATGCACAACTGACATTTTTCGAATCCCGCAAGGTTTCCTTGACCGCTCAAGGCCCGCTCTACGAAGGGCGAACTGTAGAATTACGCTTGGGAGAGGAATTGAATTTTGATGTCTGGGAGTGGAGAAAGGATTTGGAGCAGCTTCCGGGAGAGAAGGGGAATTCGATTATCGTGGACAGTCCGGGAAGATATACCGCTGTCTTGGCCTTAGAAAATGGCTGTCTGGTCAGTTCCGAGTCCTTGGTTGTGGAAGTAGAGGAAGTCCCTTTCCCACCGGTAAAGGAAGCGGTGAGTCTAGAATTAAATGCGCAAGGTTCGGCCACTTTGACTCTTGAATCCCTCTTTGAAACCTGGCCATTTGATAGTTCGGGTTTGAGTTTTGACCTGTCAAAATCTGAATTTGACTGTGCCGATTTGGGAGAAAATACCGTTCAGTTGCTTATCAATTCAGAAGGAGGAGCAGATTGGGTCTTTGAGGTCTTGGTGTTGGTAGAGGATAAAATCGCACCGGTGCTCGAAGTCCGGGATTTGGAACTCGAATTGGATCTGCGAATAGGTGAAGCATCGATTTCGGCGGATGACCTGGTCATCACAGCCACTGATAATTGCAGCGAACTGGAAATTTCCCTGAGTCAAAGTCAGTTTGGCTGTGAGGATATCGGAAAGGAATTCGTGGTTACAGTTCGCGCCGAAGATCTCGCAGGAAATGTTACCGAAGCCAATGCCACCGTCAGCATTGTTTCATTGGAGGGTGATCCGGTGACTTTGAGTGGGAATTCGGAGTTTTGCGAAGGGGAAAGCGCTACGCTTAGCCTCAATGCCACGGGAGATTTTGAGGTGATCTCTTGGACTAGAAACGGTACTGTCATACCGAATGAGAATGCGGCTTCCCTGGAAGTAAGCGAAAGTGGAATTTATCAGGCGAGGATCCGCTATATCGGGGCTTGTACTGCTTCATCCAACGAATTCGAAGTGATCGTCAACCCGCTACCATCGGGCGAGATCGAAGTGGATGGGGATGTATTAACTGCCCCTGCGGGAGACTTTAGCTATCAGTGGTATCGAAACGGGGAACTTATCACCGGAGCCACCGCTCAAAGCTATCAGGTCAATCTAATGGGCGAGTATGCCGTTTCCCTGACGAGTGCAGCAGGATGTAGCAGCCTGCTTCCATCTGTGACACTCACGATTTCAGGCTTGGGTGCTAAACCTGACTTTGTGGTGAAAGCTATCAAGGTTTATCCCAATCCGGCTACTAACCGAATCCGTTTGGAATTTCCGGAGGGAATAGGACAAAATCAGCCATCCTTTCAAGTATTCGCTACGGATGGAAAAGAAGTAGGAGGGCAGGTTCAGCTTATTCAGTCAACCAACAGCTCTGCTGATTTGGATATCAGTCAACTTGCAGCTGGAGTCTATTGGATTCAGGTTTTGGGCGAGAAAAAGACCGTTTACCAGGCCCGATTTATCAAAAATGACTAGCGGGATTTGTAACCAATAGCCATCCCATCAGTTAAAAAAGGCAGAAGCGATTGAAATATGAAATCACTTTTGCCTTTTCTTTTTTTCGGAATTCTGTGGACCTCAGCATTTGGGCAAAGTGCGCGAAAAGCCTTGGATTTTTCTGCTCAGACTGGCTGGATTATTCCCCACAATGAAGAACTGATTCCCATTTCCCAGTCCAATCCCATCGGTCTCAGTTTGCGCTATCAAGTCTTGAAATCCAAGCGTGAAAACTGGGAGGCCTGCAACTGCTTTCATTATTTGGGTTTGGGATTGCAGGTGCAGGATTTTCAGAATCCCGAGGAATTGGGTCAGGCTTGGACTTTCTATGGAAGCTTTCAGCCGATTTTATGGAGAAAAAATAAACTGGAACTAGCCTTGGATATGGGCATAGGTGCCAGCTACCTGACGCAGGTCTATGATCCTGTAGAAAATCCCAGAAACACCTTCTTTTCCGCCCCTTTGAGCTTTTTGCTCTTTGTTCGTCCTGTCATTTCTTACAGCCTGAGTTCCCAGTTTGACTTGACCGCCTCCTTCAATTACAATCATATTTCCAATGGGGGACAGCGGCAACCGAACCGGGGGATGAATTACCCCCTGTTTGCCTTGGGAGGAACCTACTTTCTGAAAAAGGAAAGCTTGCCGGACTATGACAAACCCGAAATCCCGAAGGAATTTCAATTCTACCTGGATTTGGGAATCAACTCCCGATCGAATAGTCAAGGAGGAAGATCCCCCAATTTTACGATAGGGGCGGGAGTGTACCGGAAACTGGCGAGTGTATGGGGCTTGGGTGCAGGCTTGGACCTCAACAAGGATTTTTCCTTGGCAGTAGAGGAAAGCCGCTTGGAATCCCTGATGCCCGCACCCTTTATTGCCAATCACTTTTTGTTTGGGCGCTTTGATTTCCAGCAACGCTTTGCCTGGTATGCGTCCAAGCCGGATACCTATCAAGCCGATCGGAATTTCTACCAGCGATACACCTTGACCTACCAACTGGGAAGGAATTTCCGACTAGGCGTAGGCATGAAAGCCCATGGGCATGTAGCTGAGAATATGGATTTGAGAGTAGGGTGGAGGTTTTAGTCCGTCATTGCGAGGGCAAAAACCTGAAGATCTCAAGCCTTCCTTTTTCTTCTAAAGCCCGAAGCCCGCTTCCCGGAGGGCAGGCCCGCCTACCGGAGGGCAGGCAATCTCCCAAGTTGTCTTCTTATTCTTGAGACTGCTTCGTCGTTCCTCCTCGCAGTGACGGTCCAGACGTCATTGCGAGGGCAAAAACGAAAAATCTACAAGCTATTCTGCTTCCTCCAATGCCCGAAGCAATCTCCCAAGTTGTCTTCTTATTCTTGAGACTGCCCTCCTTCCGGAGGGAAGGCAATTTCCCAAGTTGTCTTCTTTTCCATGAGACTGCTTCGTCGTTCCTCCTCGCAGTGACGGTAGACTCTTAATCGCTATGCTACTTTTCTTCAGTGAGCTCCGTCATTGCGATCCCGACAAGGTCGGGAGAAGCAATCTTACAAGTCTTCATGTTTTCTCCTGCCCCCTTACCTCTCCCCACCCAAGGATAAATCAAAGAAATAGAACCACCCAGCCTAAAATCAAGCCATAATCGACTTCCTTCTTCTATCTTCCAACTTCCAGCTTCCAACCGGCACTACCGATATCTAGCAAAGCCTTTAGACATATCTACGCTCTTCCATTCCCCCTTACCTCTCCCCACCCAAGTACTAATCAAACAAATAGAACCACCCAGCCTAAAATCAAGCTATAATCGACTTCCTCCTTCCAGCTCCCATCTTCCAGCTTCCAACCGGCACTCTGTCCCCTTGCGTGTCCTTACGCAAGGAAAGTATGTACCGTTTCCTCAACCCCTTTACCTGTCCTTACCCAAGGATCAATCAAAGAAATAGAACCGCCCGGCCTAAAACCAAGCCATAATCGACTTCCTTCTTCCAGCTTCCAACTTCCAGCTTCCAACCGGCACTACCGATATCTAGCAAAGCCTTTAGACATATCCACGCTCTTCCATTCCCCCACCTCTCCCCACCCAAGGATAAATCAAAGAAATAGAACCGTCCGGCCTAAAATCAAGCGGAAAGGTTCAGATTCCGGAGGCTTCCTTCTTCCTTCTTCCTTCTTCCTTCTTCCAGCTCCCAACTTCCAGCTTAAACTCAGATAGAAAAAATAGCTAATGATCTAAATCCGATTAACCATAGGTTCCGCAAACCCACATTCCTTCCAAATTTTCCCAATTCCTGTCCCAAAAAATCAAAAAATACCCTGTTTATGGTATAGATTCTTAGTTTGAAATGCTTTTCTTTGGGAAGAGGGAAGGGGAAAAAGTAGATTTTTGGAGTTAAGACCCTTGGATAAATAGATAAAATTTACACCTCATTGAGGATGTTTACTAGTTACCACCAATGCTAAAAAGACAGACGACACAGCAAGACAATGACTAAAAAAGGACTCAACATACAGACCATATTGACCAAGCAGACAGACTTACAAGCTGAGCATGTTTTGCTCTTGGAGCAGTTGACAGAAAAGAAAGAAAAAGCCTACCCCTCGCATTTTTTAAAATTTCTTTTAGCTATCAGCATAAACGGCACATTTGGTTTGCCCAACACACAAGCCAACCCTTCGCTAAACCAAAAGAGCCGTTTTTACCAAAAATAAATGAGTTATGAAAATAGATTGGACAACAATAAAAAATGAGATTAAACTCGAAACGAGGAATATACTTCCAAAAGAGCCACAACTCAAAATTGATGAAGTGCTTGACCTCTTTATCCAAGTTTTACAGTTTCCTGTTGAAACTAAAGATGGTAAAATAAATGGTCTAACGGAAAGAGTTCCTAATGCTTTTCACAGAATCTTCATTGATAAACTGCCTAGAGTCGATATAAACACATATTTC